>JAHDHB010000320.1:3004-7850 GCA_020631545.1 Saprospiraceae bacterium
AAACCTTGGTCTTACAGGGCTAACGGCTTATTTTGGTATTTTGAATGTCGGGAAAATTAAAGAAGGAGATACCGTTTTGGTGTCTGGTGCTGCTGGTGCTGTAGGAAGTGTAGTAGGACAAATCGCGAAAATAAAGGGATGCAGGGTCATTGGTATTGCTGGCGGTCCTGAAAAATGCCGTTATATCAAGGAGGAATTGGGGTTTGATGGTGCTATCGATTATAAAAATGAAGACCTCAAAGCTGGGATGAAGAGAACTTGTCCTAAAGGGATAGATGTGTATTTTGACAATGTAGGCGGTGAAACCTTGAATACGGCCTTGATTTTCTTACGTAAAAAAGCTAGAGTCGTCATTTGTGGAGCCATTTCTCAATACAATGCTAAAGCCATCGAAGCACCTTCGAATTATCTTAGCTTACTGGTCAATAGCGCAAGTATGGAAGGCTTTGTCATCTTTGATTTTATGGATGAATACAAGTCTGCCGCCATCCAAATCGGGAAATGGATGCAAAGTGGTCAGCTAAAATCTAAAGAACAAATCTTTGAAGGTATTGATAATTTCTATGAAGTTTTCTTACGTTTATTTTCTGGTGAAAAGCTAGGAAAACTGATTCTAAAGGTTTGAACCACTAGGGGGTAATGTTATTTCATTGCTCCCTAGTTTTTTTTGATTTGTCGTAAATATAGTAGTCCATTTTTCGAGCTGTAAAACACTTTTTTGGTGCCTTTTAGTCAAATGAATTAAATAAAAATAAATTAAACTTCGTAAAGCTCAATTCAGAAATTGAATGTTGGTTTTTAACTTGATTCTACTTCTAAAAACATGATTTATGATGGTCTCAGCTTTGGGATGCTAAAAGAATAGAGCTTTATTTTTAAGATGTGGAGGGTTCTTTTAATACAGAAAAATCCTTAGAATCAATCTTTTTTTAGCTAAAATATTCCGCTCATGCAACCGATATGAGTTATTTTGCCTCTATATAAAGAGACCAGAAATCAAACAGATCTATGAAAACTAAGCTCTAATTCGTAATGATTTTCTAAGAGCTGTAAAAAAGTACTGGAATCAACTTTTCTAGTCTTTATCCCAACCACTTTTCCCGTTTACCGTAGTATAAACCACTAGTAGTGCTACTCCTAAGTTCTTGATAACTTAAGCTTGTTCTTTTTCTGTTAGTCTTTGTTGTTCATCAGTTAGGTAGCTACGGCTATTTTTCTTTTTAGACAGGATTAAGAAGGAGAGGTGCAAAGCTTAGTTATACAGCTACTTAGGTGTGGTGTCACTACTTTCCGAAGAACAATTCAAAAATAAATTATCAGTTTTGATAAATGGTATTGCCCATTAGCTTTTACAATGTTTTACATAGCTCTAAAACTTTGCTAAAAAACAAACAAATGAAAATCGCTAAATTGTAATGAATTGCGCCATGTATCGTTGTTCGCGTTTTGACGGTAACTCCCGATAGCTATCGCGGATAATTCTTAATTCGTCATTCTTAATTGCGGCTCTGCCGCCAGGTGCTTATTTTAGTGTCATTTTTTAAGTATTTCTAATGATGTGGTGCTGTTAGAGTAGTTGAAGGCTCAGATAGTGTGGTGTTTAGGTATAGCGCTTGAACTATTGTGTACTTTAGGAGGATTATTGCTGTTAATTTCTTCTAATAACTTATATGAATACTTTGTTTTGTTGACTATAATATTTTGCTATTTATTTCAGTATAAATCTACTATAACATAATTTTTTCTGCTATTTGCTTGTTGTGCTGAATATTTGATGATTATTGTGCTGAGTTCGAGAGTTGTTTCCTGGATTGTGTGAATTCGCATTTGATGGTAACAATTTCTTCTTGTATAATTATTAAATAGTACAAGCTGATAGTAGAGTTGCTGCTGTATTCTAGATTATTAACCTCACGCACATAGGCTATGCCGCAAGTGTGTGTGAGAGCTTGAGTGTGACTAAGCAGTTCGTTATCAGCCCTAAGTAGGTCTTTGTTCCTTCAAGGGAATATCCTTGAAATGACAGGTCTATTATTGTCGGGTTAATAATTAGCAAAGTATTGGACGAGGATTTACTTAAGGTATTTGATATTTTAAGTATGTTAGAGTTTTATCATTTAGAGCATGTTTAACATTCGAAGGAAATAAATTAAACAGGTTCACTATATCTAACCGTTTATGATCAAATTGAAAGTTATGGGATCAATAGAACTGAAAACACTATTATCCAAACGAAGGGCTTGGCGAAACCTTCAATTTTTGACAACAATGCTGTTATGTTGTCAATTAGTTCAACTGAAAGCCGTTGCTCCAGTAGAATTTAGTGTCGCTCGTGGGTACTATGATGCACCATTTTCCTTAACGCTTTCTAGTCCTGATTTGGGCGTAGAAATACGTTATACGACAGATGGAACGACGCCCTCTCCTTTTGTGGGGACTGTTTATACAGGAGGGATTAATGTAAGTACGACAGCTATTATAAGGGCTATTGCATATAATTCTCTTGGGAGTTCAGAGGTGGTTACACATACTTATCTTTTTCTTGCAGATGTTATCAATCAAGCTGCCTTCCCTCCAGGTTTTCCGCTTTCGTGGCAACCAGGGTTTACGGCAGATTATGGAATGGATCCAGAGATTACGAATGATCCTACCTATGGGCCTCAAATGATGGCATCTTTGACGAGCCTTCCTGCAATGTCTATCGTGACGGATCGGGATAATTTATTTGATCCGGATATTGGTATTTATGTAAACTCTAAGGAGGATAGTGTTGCTTGGGAGCGTCCTGCTTCTATAGAAATGCTTGATCCTAATGGTGTTGAAGAGTTTCATCAAAATTGTGGCTTGCGTATACAAGGTGGTTCTTCTAGATCGCCAGAGACCTCTCCCAAGCATTCCTTTCGCTTGTTATTTAAGGCGGAATATGGAGATACGAAGCTTCGATATCCTCTTTTTGGTGAAGAGGGGGCTAATGAGTTTGATACTTATATCCTTAGAGCTGGAACTCAATTTACGATAATAGAGCCTTATGGGGCTAGGCGGAATAGACCGCAGAAGATAAAAGATGAATTTTTTCGTCGATTGCAGCTAGCTACAGGGCATACAAGTCCTCGTGGTCGGTTTGTTCACCTTTTTGTTAATGGCTTATACTGGGGCTTGTATAATCCTACCGAAAGGCCAAATAGTGATTTTCATAGCGAATACTTTGGGGGGAGTAAATCAGATTATGATGTATTAAATAGTGGGATTGCTGTAGATGGAGATAGGGGGGCTTGGGAGGAGATGATGACGATAGTGAATAATGGACTAAATACGAGTACGAGCTTTCAGGCTCTTCAAGAATACTTAGATGTGGATAATCTTATTGATTATATGATCCTCAATCATTATGCAGTAAATACGGACTGGGATTATCACAACTGGTATGCTGGACGGAAGCGAGAGCCAGGAGCTAAGTATCGATTTTATAGCTGGGATGCTGAATTTGGCTTCGGGTTTCACAATTATGAAAGTAGCGTATTTAATAAAGAATCTATCGATGGCCCTACTCGGATTTTTCAACGGCTACGCGATAATCCCGAGTTTCGTGTTCAATTTGGAGACAAAGTACAATGTCATTGTTTTAATGACGGTGCTTTAACGCCTGCCAAAACGCTAGGATTGTATGAAAGTACACATAATGAAATGATTAGTGCGATGGTTGCGGAAACTGCTCGTTGGGGGGATTATCGTCGGGATGTACACCCCTATTTTGCTGGCCCTTTTGAGCTTCTGACGGTTAATGACCAGTATATGGCGGAGTATAATGACTTAATGACAAACCATATTCCGAGGAGAACGAATAATTTAATTAATTTATATAAAAATAATAATCTTTTCCCAGTTAAGCGCGCACCAATTTTTAGCCAATATGGGGGAGTCGTACCTAGTGGATTTACCTTGACCTTAAATAATCCGAACTCTTCTGGTACTATCTTTTATACAACAGATGGCTCTGATCCCCGTTTAGAAGGAGGTGGAATTTCTTCTACAGCCCAGTTTTATAATGCTCCAATTCCTATAGAGGGTGTTATGGTTGTTCGTGCAAGGGTTTATCAATCAGGAGGGTGGAGTGCTTCATGCCCGTATACATTTTTTGCCCCACAAGACTTTTCAGGCCTAATGATCAATGAAATTCATTACCATCCTGGGCCTGCTTGCGGCGATTCTTTGAGGTTGGATGATTATGAATTCTTGGAAATAAAAAATGCAGGAACAAGTACCTTGGATCTTAGAGGTGTTCGATTTGTTAATGGAGTCGATTATAAATTTCCGGAGACGACTATAGCACCAGGAGGCTTTAAAGTCTTGGCTAGAAATGCGCTTGCCTTTGAAGCCAAGTATGGTTTTGCTCCAGACGGTGTGTATATAGGGAAATTAAGCAATACAACTGAAACGTTGGAGTTAGTTGATGCCCAAGGTAATCTGATTGATAGTGTTACTTATATGGATGAAAATCCTTGGCCAGTTTCTCCTGACGGTATAAATCCTTCCTTGGAATTATCAGATTCGAATCTAGATAATGCTTTAGCGACCAGTTGGCACGCTTCTGTTCCTGATTGTGGAACGCCTAATCAAGAGAATTCAACGCCTTGTGGTAATAATCTTCCTGATTTGGTGATAAATGAGTTAATGTACAATACTTTAGGCTCACTAGACTCTAAGGACTGGGTAGAGATTCATAATCCATCTGCTACCCCTGTTGATTTAACGAATTGGCATTTCCAAGATAATTCAGATGAATTTACCATACCAGCAGGGTTTATACTCCCTGCGAATGGCTACGGGGTGCTTGTGGAAAATGATA
>JAHDHB010000321.1 GCA_020631545.1 Saprospiraceae bacterium
GTGCCTGATTTTGCTACCGTTAGAGATAGAGCGAAAGGGTTGCGTAAGAAAATATATGCTTTCATCTCTTTCGGTTGGACGGGATCTGCAAAGCACTGGCAACGTCACGAATCTCTTTCTTTAGTTTTGGCTGGTTTAGCTACGCCACTTGTACTTTCTGTACACACTATTGTAAGTTTTGACTTCGCCACTTCTATTATACCAGGTTGGCATACAACTATCTTCCCTCCTTATTTCGTAGCAGGAGCGATTTTCTCTGGGTTCGCAATGGTATTAACCCTGATGATCATCACTCGGAAAATCTTCAAACTGGAGGAATACATTACGATAGGGCATATTGAATCAATGAATAAAATCATTGTTTTGACAGGTTCTATTGTTGGGGTGGCTTACCTTACAGAGTTATTTATTGCTTGGTATTCTGGTTATGTTTATGAGCAGTTTGCTTTCTACAACAGGGCTTTAGGGCCATACTGGTGGGCATACCTAGCGATGATGACTTGCAACGTAGTTTCTCCTCAATTCTTTTGGAGTAAGAAACTAAGAAGAAATATTAAGTTTACCTTCTTCCTATCTATCTTTATCAACATCGGTATGTGGTTTGAGCGATTTGTAATTATCGTTATCTCCTTGCACCGTGATTATTTACCTTCTAGTTGGAGTTACTATTCGCCGACTTGGGTTGAGATGGGTATATATATTGGTACTTTTGGTTTATTCTTCACCTTATTCTTGATATTCGCTCGGGTAGCACCAGTTATTGCTATCGCAGAGATTAAGAGTATCCTTAAAACAGCAGGTGATCAATATACAGGGCCAAATGCTACACAAGCAGCGCATAAAGATAGTGCGCATCATTAAGAGTTAAAGAAAGCCTACCTTTCTAAAAAAGAGTAGGCGGCTAAAATTCTTAACTATTTTTTCGCAGTTCTTCTGCTCAATCTAGTGTTTTAAAATTTTTCGTTAAATCGATCAATATAATGAAAGAAGAAAAAGGAGTTTTATTTGGTCTTTATAATGATGAGACAGAACTGATGTCCGCTATCAGTATGGCCAATGATAAACATTTGGATATCATGGATGTTTATACGCCATTTCCTGTGCATGGGCTTGATGATGTAATGGATCTCGAAGAGTCTCGTCTTCACATCGTAGGTTTTATTTTTGGAGCATTAGGTATGATGACTGCTCTAGGGTATATGTCTTGGATTTTTACTAGAGATTGGCCTACTATTTTTGGGGGTAAACCTTACTTCTCATTTCCTGCATTCGTACCAATTACTTTTGAGTTAACTGTACTGTTTTCTTCTATTGGTATGGTATCTATTTTTTACATTATATGTGGCTTAGGCCCTGGGGTAGAAAATCCTATTCTTGATAATCGAATTACAGATGATAAATTCTGCCTAGCTTTTGATACAGACGGAATGGATCAAGCAGGAGTTGATAACCTTAAGAGTTTCTTTGCAAACTCTGGCGCAGCAGAGGTTCACGCGAAAACGATTTAGAATTTTTGACGTTTTATTTTATATAAGGAGTGTTCAAAAATAATTGCCTAACTAATAAAGTCTTATTGTAATGCAATTATTCTTCGATTGTTCCGATAAATAGATTTTCAGTATTAATGAAAGCTATAAATTACATATCCATTTCATCAGCACTTTTGGCTATTTTATTTTTGGCTAATGGATGCAGTCCTGCGGGAGGTGAAAAACGAGGTCACGAGTATATGCCGGATATGGCACACTCTATTGCCTACGAAGCAAATACGGTCAATTATTACAGCCACAATACTTGGGGGACTGAAGAAGAGCTCCAAGCCATGTCAATGCCACGAAAACCAGTCAACGGAACAGTTGCTAGGGGGTATGCTGGAGTAGCGCTAGCGGGCTCGGCGGCTGATAGAAAAGCTGCTTGGGAACGTCTTCAAAACGAACGTTTCAACTTAAATATAAACGGTGCAGTACCTTATCACTATGGGGATACTGATGCTGAAAGAGAGCGTGCTTCTGCTGAAATTACCAGCAATCCTTTTCCTCCTACTGCTAGTGGAATGGAATCAGGGAAAGCACTTTATGACGTTAACTGTGGTATTTGCCACGGAGATAGTGGTGCTGGCGATGGTTACCTCGTTAGAGATGACGGAGGTGCTTATCCTGCTCAACCAGCTATCTTGACAGACGCGAAGTTCATTACAGCTTCTGAAGGTCAGCTTTATCACGCCATTATGCATGGTAAAGGTATGATGGGAGGTTATTCTGATAAGCTTTCCTATGAAGAGCGCTGGGAAGTAATTCACTACATCCGTTCTTTACAAGCTACTTCTCAAGGCAAAACTTATGCCCTAGTAGATGAGAATGCAACAGCTAATTCTTTTGTAGAAGCTGCTGAGGAAGAAGTTGATGTAGAAGCTGCTATCCAAGCACTTATCGAAAAGGTTAAAACTTCTGGTGCTGCTAATGCTGGTTCTATTACATTGAATAATGTTCAATTCAATACGGGCTCTGATAAATTAAAATCTGAATCTGAAGGAGACTTGATGAAATTAGTCAACATCCTTAAGAATAATGAGGGCTTACGTGTTGAAATCAGCGGACATACGGACAATAAAGGCAAGGAATCTAGTAACCAACGCCTTTCTGAAAAGAGAGCTAAAGCGGTTAAGAAATTCCTAGTAGAGCATGGTATAGACGGTACACAGTTGGAAGCTGTCGGTTTTGGTCCTTCTCAGCCTGTAGCTGATAATGACACAGAAGAGGGAAGAGCAAGAAATAGACGGACAGAATTTAAGATTATTGAGTAAGCTTTTGGAACCTGTTTTTTAGCATACTTGATTTTACTTAATTGTTTGATTCAGTTCTGCTTAATTCGTTCCTAATTTATAATTGTTAACTTGCGGCTTTAAGTCGCTTAAGGATATACTTCAAATAATTCATCTTTACAATGGATCAATTTACGTTCACCAGCAAGCAGCGGTTATTTACGTTTGGACTGATGGCCCTCGGAATAATTTGCGGTTTAATTGTATTCTTTGGGGATACTTATCATCATCATCCCCGTTTTTGGACGAATTTCTTGCAAAATAGTGTCTTTTTCACTGGTATAGCATTCGTGTCCTTGTATCTGTTGGCTGCACATACGTTAGCTTACTCAGGTTGGCATACAGTCATCAAGAGAGTTATAGAAGCAATGTCTTTATTTCTTCCTGTAGGTGCAATCTTCTTTTTGATTTTATGGGTAGGAATTCAAGGCCATTGGCATCACTTATATCATTGGGCTGCCGAAGGTGTTACCGATAGGGCTTCCGCAAATTATGATGCGGTCTTAGCAGGTAAAGAACCTTTATTAAACACCTTAAACTACTTACTCCTTACTGTAGGATTGATTCTAGCATGGAGTTTCTTTGCTTGGAAATCTAGAAAAATTTCTTTGGAAGAAGATAAAGGAACCTCTGGTTTGAAGACCTATCAAAAAGCTAAATTTTGGTTAGCTATCTTCTTGCCTGTAGGAGCTTTTTCTAGTGCTTTCTTCATTTGGTTGAGCACAATGTCTGTTGATGCACACTGGTACAGTACGATGTTCGCATGGTACACCACCGCTAGTTGGTTAGTTTCCGCTGTATGTATTATGGTCTTGTTGGTAATGTACCTTAATAACAAAGGCTATTTACCTGAAATTAATCAAACACACCGACATGACTTAGGTAAGTATATCTTCGCTTTCAGTATTTTCTGGACTTATTTATGGTTTGATCAATTCATGTTGATTTGGTATGCCAACGTAGGAGAAGAAACTATTTACTTCAAGCACCGAATGGGCTATTTCCCTATCTTATTCTGGATAAACCTTGGTATTAACTTCGTTCTTCCTTTCCTTGTCTTGATGAGAAACTCAACTAAATGGAAAATTGGTTCGCTTGGGTTTGTTGCTACGGCTGTTTTATTTGGGCACTGGTGGGACTTCTTTATGATGGTAAAACCAGGTATTTGGGATGCACTCCATGCTGGTGCTAGCATCGCGGAGAAAAAAGCAATGCCTATTGAAATGGGATGGCATATCCCTGGTTTAGAGGATATTGGTATGGGGCTTGGCTTCTTAGGATTATTCCTTTTCGTTGTCTTAACGTTCTTGTCAAAAGCGCCATTGATTGCGAAACATGACCCTTATATAGAGGAGAGTATTCACCATCATTCTTAGTAGAAAGAAAAGACGTTATCGTTTTTTACTTGTGTTTTATTTTCATTGAATTTAACTTAAATAAAAATATACCCTAATGGGAGCTTTAATCATTCTCAGTCTTATTTTGCTCGGCGTTGTCTTGGTGCAAATCGGGAAAGTCAACGAGTTATCCGCGAGCATTCGGGGAGAAGAAGAAGCCCAAGAGAGTGCCAATCGTAATCACGCCATTATCGGAATGGGGTTTATGATTTCCTTCTTGGTTTTTGTTATAGCCTCGTTTATCTATTACAAAGATAGTATGCTCGGTTATGGTCCGCTGGAAGCTGCATCTATCCACGGTGTAGAGGTTGATAACATTTTCAATGTGACGATGGTTATTACCGGCATTGTATTTTTTCTGACCCACATTGCCTTGTTTTGGTATGCCTATAAATATAGAGGTAGAGCAGGTCATAAAGCTAAATTTATTCCTCATGATAATCGACTTGAAATTATCTGGATGGTTATTCCTTCCATTGCTATGGCTTTCTTAGTCATCTATGGTTTGGCTGTTTGGAATATGGCTATGGCTGATATTCCTGAGAATGAAGTAGCTGGCAAAGATTTTATTGAGATTGAAGCTAATGGTCAGCAATTTGGTTGGAACCTTCGTTATCCTGGTGCAGACAATCATTTAGGAGCTACTTACTATAAATTGATTTCTTCGGACAATCCTTTTGGGCAAGTTTGGGATGATCCTAAAAACCATGACGATTTTCAACCTTCGGAAATTGTTTTACCTGTTAATAAAAAGGTAAGAGTGCGTATTACCTCAAGGGATGTTTTACACAACTTCTATTTACCACATTTTAGAGTGAAAATGGATGCTGTGCCTGGAATGCCTACTTACTTTGTATTTACTCCAACCAAAACTACAGAAGAATTCAAAGAAGGTTTGAAAGGATATCCTGAATGGGAAAAACCTACTGACCCAACAGACCCTTCTTCTAACTCTAGGAGAGAAGATTTTAACTTCGAGTTGGCTTGTGCGGAGCTTTGTGGAAATGGTCACTTTAGTATGAAAAAGCTAGTAAAGATTGTTACGGAAGAAGAATACCAAGCTTGGTTGACTACGCAAACGTCTTACTATGCAGCGAATATCACAGGAGAGGTTCCTGAAAAGGTTGATACTCCTGCGCCTGTTGATGCAGCTCCTGAAGTTATAAAGGATGAGGCTGAAGAAACAACAGTTATTGATGCAAAGGTAGAGGAGGCAGTGGACGATAAGAAAACTGTAGAGGAAGTGATTGAAAAGGCTGTTGAAGAAGTTGTAGAGCCTGTTGAAGATGGAACTACTCCAAAGTAAGCATTAGTTCCTTATTATTTTAATTAGTTGAATTTCGTATTCTAGATAGAAATAAATAGTTATAGAATGGCTAGTATAGATATCACCACTCAGGAAGAATTACATGGTCACGGCCATGACGACCACCACGATGACGACCATCATGGTGATAAGTTTGCCTCTGGGTTTTTCTCTCGTTATGTTTTTAGCATGGATCACAAAACCATCGCTAAGCAGTTTTTAATAACGGGGATAATATGGGCAATTATTGGTGCAGCAATGTCTATTGTTTTCCGTTTGCAATTAGGTTTTCCAGAAGAAAGTATGGCTTGGTTGCGTCCTATCCTAGGAAAATGGATTATTGTGGATGCAGAAGGCTTTGGTACTTTAGACCCTGATTTTTACTATGCCTTGGTCACAATGCACGGTACCATTTTGGTCTTCTTTGTTTTGACTGCTGGACTTAGTGGAACGTTTAGTAACCTACTCATTCCCTTACAGATTGGAGCTAGAGATATGGCATCACCGATGCTTAACATGTTCTCATATTGGTTCTTTTTCTTAGCAGGAGCTATCATGTTTGCTTCTCTATTCCTGAATACAGGGCCATTCTCGGGAGGGTGGACAGCCTATCCCCCGCTGAGTGCCGTTCCTGCTGCTATGGATGGTTCTAAAGCAGGTATGACGCTTTGGACGGTAAGTCTTGTCTTTTTTGTCGTTTCTGTTTTACTTGGAGGTATGAACTATATCACCACGGTAATCAATATGCGTACAAAAGGAATGACCATGTTGCGCATGCCATTGCCTATTTGGGCTTTCTTGGTTACCGCCATCTTAGGTCTTTTATCCTTCCCTGTATTGGCAGCAGCTTTTTTCTTGTTGATTTTTGATAGAAGTTTGGGTACTTCATTCTTTATCAGTGAAATCTTTATCAACAATGCACCTTTAGAAAACGTAGGGGGTAGTCCTATCCTATACCAGCATTTATTCTGGTTCTTAGGTCACCCTGAAGTATATATCATTATATTACCTGCTTTCGGTATTGTATCTGAGGTCTTATCCGTACACTCTCGTAAACCAATCTTTGGTTACAAGGCCATGGTTTTGTCTATCTTAGCGATTGCATTCTTAGCCTTTATCGTATGGGCACACCATATGTTTATGACAGGAATGAATCCTTTTATAGCAAACATTTTCGTACTATTTACCTTGATTATTGCAGTACCTTCTGCTGTAAAAGTATTTAACTGGATTGCTACATTATATGGTGGGGCCATTCGGTTTAATGCCGCCTCCCTGTTTGGGATAGGATTCGTTTCTCTATTCATCTCAGGTGGATTGACAGGGATTTTCTTAGGAAACTCTGCTATTGATATTCAATTACACGATACTTATTTCGTCGTAGCTCACTTCCATATTGTGATGGGTATTGCGGCCTTCTTTGGAATGTTTGCTGGTATTTACCACTGGTTCCCAAGAATGTATGGTCGTTTTATGAATGAAACCTTAGGTCGAATTCACTTTTGGGGAACGATGATTTGTGCTTACGCTATATTCTGGCCAATGCACTATATAGGAATGGCAGGTGTGCCACGTCGTTATTATACCTTCGAGCAATTTGAAGCTTTTAACCAGTTTTCCAGTATGAATGAGTTCATTACGGTAGCGGCTATTATCAGTTTTGCTTTACAAATTCTGTTTGTCATTAATTTCTTCTATAGTATCTTTTATGGTAAGAAACAGAAAGTAATGAATCCTTACGGAGCCAATACTTTAGAGTGGACAGTACCTGTAAATGCTGGTCACGGAAACTGGCCTGGTCCAATTCCTCACGTATATCGTTGGGCTTATGATTATGGAAAAGATGGCCGTGAATTTATACCACAAACGGAGCCATTGAAAGAGGGAGAATATGACATGGGCGATCATCATTAATTGAGTGTGGTGTGATGTAGAATGTGTTAACAACCTTTAGGTTGTTTTGGGAGGAGAGCATTTTTTTCCAAAATATTTAATTGTGCAACGAACAAAAACCTTACATACTGATTTCCTAGCCGCCTTTAAGGCTAAATTGAAGGATTATAGTGTTTTAGTCAAATTAAGACTCTCCCTGTTAGTGGTATTTTCATCAGCCATGGGGTTCCTTCTTGCTACAAATGGCGTACTAGTATTTACAGAATTACTGACACTTTGCCTTGGAGGGTTTTTAGTTACTGGTGCATCCATATTAAGTCTTATTTAGATTTATTCTACAAAGATAACACATATTCAAACGGGATGGTTGCATTATCGTCAGCTTTGCGTAAAAAAAACGTGTTTTTTAAAAGAAATTTAAGCTAGA
>JAHDHB010000322.1 GCA_020631545.1 Saprospiraceae bacterium
AGTCAAAAAAGGACGAGTCTAAGCTAGTAGGTATTTAGTTCTTGAAGCACTAGGTTTGGAATTCCAAGCACTCGGTTCTATCATCGCTACGCTAATTAGCGGAATGCTTTTAGGTTTAATTCTCCTAGGAGGAATATATCAGAAACACTAGTGGCTTGCACAATTACCTCATCTTCAATGCAAACGCTAGGTTTTAATGCGTTCAAAATAAAGCGACGCAAGGATTCTTCTTATGGTATAAATGACAACTATGGAAAAACAAAAAATAATCATAGCAGGAGGAAGCGGATTCTTAGGTCAACACTTAACGAGACACTTAGAAGGTAAAGGCTTCGAAATCAAACTTCTAAGCCGCTCTAAAAATCAAGGTAAATATCTAAAATGGGATGCTAAAAATCTAGACGATTGGGCTGAGGCACTAGAAGGCGCTTACGCGCTCATCAATATGGCTGGGCGCACTGTTGATTGTCGTTATAATGAAAAAAATAAGGCGCAGATTCTCAACAGTCGAATAGATAGTACCAAGGTTCTAGGAGAAGCCGTAAAAGCCTGTCAATATCCACCAAAATTCTGGTTCAATTCCTCAACAGCGACCATCTACCAGCACACGCCTGGCGATCTCCCTGCGAATACCGAAGTAGAAGGCATTCTAGGCGATGATTTTTCGATGAATGTAGCTAAGGCATGGGAAAGGGAGTTTTTCAGCCATGAAACACCTCATACGCTAAAAACAGCTTTACGGACAGCTATTGTACTAGGAAAAGATGGCGGTGCTTTCCCCGTTATCTATAAGTTAGCGAAATACGGCTTATGTTCCCCCCAAGGAAATGGACAACAGTGGTTTAGTTGGCTCCATGTGGATGATTTTTGCGCCATACTTGATTTTTTGATGCAGCATCCTCTAGCGGGTGTCGTCAATCTCTGTGCCCCCGATCCAAGGACGAACACCCAATTCAATCAACTCCTACGCCAGTACGCTAAACCTCTCTTCGTACTACCTCAGCCTAAGTGGATACTGGAAATTGGTGCTTTTCTATTACGTACAGAAACTGAATTGATTCTAAAAAGCAGGAAAGTCTATCCCGCTCATTTGCTAGACGCTGGTTTCCAATTTCAATATTCAACGCTCGAACAAGCACTAAAAGCGCTTGTAAAAAGTGAGTAACCTTCCCTAATTGGTCTGTATTACTCCAAGCAGAAGACTTGTCCTGTTTGTTGGTCTTTGTCGTTTTGGAGGGTGTAAAAATAGGTTCCTTTTGATAATTGCAAAGGGAGTTGTAAGCTAGTATTAGCTGCTTTTCCTTCTTGGGAAAACACCTGTTTCCCATCTGAAGAATACAAAGCGAACTGATAGGTAGAGGCTCCTAGTAACCCATTGATGTTTAAGACCTTGCTTTCTTCAAGTACGGTCGGAAAAACTTTGATTTTTCCTTGGTTAAAATCATTATTAATAGCAACGACTTTTTGGAAATCTACTTTTAGTGTTGAAATATTATCTTGTTGGGTGTCGACATAGAAATTTGCACCGACAAGGATTTCGCCTGCGCTATTTAGATGAATAGCTTTGGCTTCGTCATCTCCGTTATTTCCTTGTCCATAATTATAGTTGGCACATTCCTCTCCATCTACAACGCTCAGCGCTTTTATGGATAGGTCAGTATTACTTCCATCAAAAGCCGAACCCGCTGCATAAAGGACACCATTTGTAGGATCTTCTACAAGGGCGCTTACTCTATTTTCAGTCGTTTCATCAATAAATTGTTCCCAAGCAAAATTGCCCCCTAGATCATATTTAGTGATATAAGCATGCTCCTCAGCGGAAGCCGTCTCATATCGACCAGCCATATAAAGGTTATTTCCTTCGATAATTAATTCTTGGTCAGTAGTAGGAACAGACATATCATTTGTCCAGAAGGGCAGCGCATTGGTTTGATAACGAGCAATGCGCGTAAAGGAATCAAAAAAACCACAGGCTACTAAATGAGTACCATCAAATTTTATTTTACGAAATCGGCTTTGCACGCTGCTAGCAGCAATCGATGTCCAATCTAAGTTCCCAGAGGGCGAGTAGCGTAAAATAACGGCATCTTCATCCGCTCCAACTTCTATTTTCCCTGCCAAATAGACATTATTTTCATTATCCATGGTCATATCATAAACGCGATCTTTGCCTATGTTAGGTCGAGTCATCTCCCAATCTAATATCCCAGTGGATTCAATTTTTAGTAAAAGAATATCATCATCTTCGTTGGCACTAGGATCTACATCCGTGCGGCCTGCCACATAAATGCTCCCATCAGGATCTAAAAGAATAGCGGAAGAGCGATCTTCGTCCATAGCTGCGCCGTCATAATTGTATTCCCAGACTTTATCTCCAATACTATTGTATTTGACGACAACGATATCATTATCAAGATACCCCGTCACATAGCAATTTCCAAGATCATCGGTGGTTATGGCAACACCTTCATCGTCCTCATTATCTATAGAGTTTAGCATTCTCGACCAAAGGACATTGCCTTGGGCATCTTTCATTAGGGTCAGCATATTTCTTTTTTCACCAAATTCGTAGCTAAATCCTGTGTAATAGATATTGCCATTGTTTCCAACAGCCATGTCAGTCATTTTGTCTTGATTATCTCCCTTCGTTGCATAGATAGAAGTAAATTCAGCGACTCCAATAGCATTATATTTTTGCAAAAGCCCATTATAATGTTCGTCAATTTCAAAATTCCTTCCTGCTACGAGCACTTTATTATCATTAGAAAGCCCTAGTACTTCCCCTTCGTCATTACCATTTCCACTCCCAGCGTATGTTGCTGCCCATTGAAGAACAGCAGCACTATTATATTTCAGTAGAAGCAGATCTTCTTGGCCATTATTTTCTTCATATCCCGTGACATAAACATCCGAATCTAACAACATAATGTCATTAGGTCTGCTCTCCCCACCACTGCTGGCTACATAAGCTTGGTTTTCCATCAGGTTTCCAGCACTATCATACTTAAGCAATTTGACGTCATAATCAGCTCCATCTTTACTTCTACCCGCTATCCATACCCCATTGGTATTTCCAGTCATAGCCTCTACCCTATCATGCTCTGGCGTACTGTATAAACGGCTCCAAAGCTCATTGCCACTGCTGTTATACTTTCTCAACATAATATCATCATCATCCCCATTATTGAAACGCCCAGCGACATAAATATGCGTACCATCATAAAACAAAGCAGTAGCTCTGTCGTTATCTCCACCATCAAAGGTTTTAGACCATAGGACATTGCCATTGGTAGAGTATTTTCTTAGAATACCGTCATAATCAACACCGTTGTGCATTCTTCCTGCTAGATAGACATTGCCAAGACCATCATGCACCAAATCGTAGGGTAAATCCTTTTCAGCGCCCATACTATTTATGCTACGGCTCCAAAGCTCATCACCAGCAGTAGAATATTTAACAAGGGTAATGTCAGCGTTTCCATTAACTAATTCTTCACTTTGGCCAGCGACGAATACATTTCCATCGTTATCTGTGACTATTTTGTAGGCAAAATCATCGTCCATCCCCCCTCCTTCATAGGTTTTAGCCCAGAGTTGATTTCCGTTAGTATCATATTTTAGGGTGATAAAATCCTTATCAGCCTCTCCAGTGACAAGGACATTCCCTTGAGGGTCTAGTGCAATGGCATGACCTTCATCATCGTTACGACCAGCACTTTTGTAGGTATCAGCCCAAACTAATGCTCCACTTTGATCATATTTAACGATTAACAAATCTCGGTCTTCATTGTATTCTACGGAGTATCCAGTCATAAAAACATGACCATTATCATCTACGACCATATCTCGGAAACGCTCGGAGTGGTCACCATTTCCATTAAAATTTTGTTCCCAATTTAAAGCGAATTGAGCTACGATAGGAGTCGTAAAAAAAAATAGTAAAAAGGGCAAAAGGGGCATGATTTTTTTCATAATAGCGATGCTAAGAAGTAGTAAGGAAGAAAAAAGAATCGGTCGTACCAATATAACAACTAATGACCATTTTGAGTAATTATTTTGAATAAAGGCACGTTTACCCACTCATTTCTGCAATAAATTGAATAATTTGTGACAATGTTTATTACATTTTATTCCTTTTGTAGACCTTCTTCTAAATAATAGGGACACCCACATTTTTTAGCATAATCATAGACTACAGATTAATTCAAAAAACAGCCATTTTTTGTCTCCTCCACTTTCTTCTTTCCTGAAATATAAAAAGTTAGTCATTTTACTATTCTTCTATCTACAAGGAAAAGGATCAAAATAAGCAGTGAGCACACTAGGCAAAACCAAGACCTCACTCCCTCTAACCGACTCATTACAAATACTTAAGCAACAAAAACAGATAAATTCTAGCATTAGACTAAAGCTATTGCACGCTATTTTTTTATCCCCACTTTCTAGGACGTCCGCAGTCATTCGACTCTTTTACAGATATGGTAGGAAATCAATTTATAATCATGCCCTACCCACATTTTTACAGACTTTATCCAATTTAGCTCAAAAAAACAGGCGGGATAATGTAGTAGTATTCCGATTATTATGTTATGTTTAAGGACAGTTTTTAACTCAAACAAAACTCAAACACATGTTTATAGTAAAAGCCAACGCTGTTGTTGGAGCAGAAATACCTGATAATTGTGACGAAGGATTATCGAGCGCAATTGAAATAGGAAAAACGGGAAAAGTAAAGGATATCAAAGTCAATGTCGATATTGAACATCCTTTTGCTGGCGATCTAAAAATCGTCATGAAATCCCCTTCTGGAAAAGAAATCGTACTCCACAACCGCCAAGGAGGAAATGAAGCTTACACCGCTAAAACGTATCACTGTGCTATGCTTGAAGACTTTGTGGGTGAAGGCGCTCAAGGGACTTGGGTTCTAACAGCTTTTGACCACGCAGTAAGGGATAGTGGCAAGCTGAATGGCTGGGAAATCGAAATGCTTTCGGATACGGTTATGACTCACAAGGTAGAAGTCGGTGAAGAAATTCCAGATGATAATGTTATTGGTATCGAGAGTGTTATTACTGTAGAGGAAGGAGGAACGATTACAGACCTTAACCTGCACATGGATATTACTCACCCCTATATTGGAGATATTGTAGCTAAGTTGATTGGGCCTTCTGGCCGTGCTTGCCTCCTACAACGTAGTGAAGGCGGTAATGCGGATAATTTGGATAAAACTTATGACTCTGAAATCTTGAAGTCTTTCCTTGGTGATGAAGCTAAAGGAAAATGGAGACTTCAAGTAAAAGATAACTCCTTAAGAGATACGGGAACGCTGAATTCATGGCAGCTTAGTATGACCGTGAAACCGAAGGATCAGTTAACCAAAATCGAAGGCATTGGCACAAAATCCGCAGAAGCTTTGAATAATGCGGGGATTACTTCCTTTGCTCAATTGGCTTCCATGGAAGCTACTGCCGTTAAGGAGACGCTAGTAGCTGCGGGAAAATCGTTTAATCGTTTTGATACAACGACTTGGCCTGCTCAAGCTCGTATGGCTGCTTTAGGCGAATGGGATGCCTTAAAGGTTTGGCAAGATGAACTTGATGGCGGAAAAGTTGTTCAGTAGGAAGGAATTCTTTGGAAAAAGAATGGAACAAAACTGAAAGTTAATAGTGAATTGTTTATTCATTTGAGAATTTTTCAATATCTTTATTGACTATTACATTGGAAGGACTTATTTAAAAATAGGGGAGCTAATGACCTTGAGGCATTGGTTCCCTGTTCTTTTTTCTAGAATCACGAATTATCCGCGATAGGAATCGAGAGTTATCGTTTGGCCGTATTTTGGGGATTTGACCATACATTTCTTTCCTACAAGGGCAACCATCAAGGATTGCCCCTACGCTGATTTTTGATGTAAATTTTCAGGTAAATGCCGTTATGCCTCTACTGGTTTCCTATCCATATTTTGCAAGGCTAAGGCGAAAATGACGACGAGTACACAGCCAATCAAATTGAGCCATAGGTAAGCAATTTGAACAATATCCAACTTATCAAGCACGAAAATAGTGATCACCAAAATCTCAGCAAGAATGGCCGCAAAAAATACCGCTTTCCCTCCAATCTTTTTAAAATAGAAAGCTACTAGGAATATCCCTAGAATAGCGCCATAGAACAAGGAACCGACAATGTTCACCGCTTCAATTAAATTATCAAAATGGGAGGCAATGGTGGCAAAAAACAAGGCGACTATCCCCCACCCTACGGTAAATAATTTCGCTATTTTTAAATAATGTTGGTCATGCTCTTCTCGCCTAATATTTCGCTTATAAAGGTCAATGGTTGTTGTGGTAGCCAATGCATTCAACTCTGAAGCCGTAGTAGACATCGCTGCCGAGAAAATAACGGCTAATAACAAGCCAACCAAACCTTTAGGCAAATAATTTAGCACAAAAGTAATAAATACATAATCCGAATCTTTCGCCTC
This sequence comes from Saprospiraceae bacterium, assembly GCA_020631545.1. GTDB lineage: Bacteria > Bacteroidota > Bacteroidia > Chitinophagales > Saprospiraceae > JAHDHB01. The sequence continues at coordinate 6,482 of JAHDHB010000322.1, forward strand.
AGTCTCCCGATCTACTTTATTGACAAGTTGGATGACATTGGCCTTGATGGCCGCTGCTTCCTTGGATAAGGTTTTTACTCTAGCTTCTGCTTGGTTTATCGCTGTTTCATCCTCGCTTTCCATCTGTTTTATAAAATCGTGAAGTGCTAGTTTTTTGTCGTTAAAAACTTGAGTATGTTGTTTTTCTAAGTCTTCGAATGCTGAGGCATACTCGGAATTTCGGAGTTGTTCCGTAGCCGTTTTATTGAAGAAAACGGGAGGTTGATGAAATTGGTAAAACACAAATAAGAGCACGCCAAGAAACAACACCATGAATTGCATAGGAACTTTAAAAACGGCATTGAACATCAAACCGAGACGACTTTCCTTAAGTGTACGCCCTGAAAGATAGCGTTGTACCTGTGATTGATCCGTACCAAAATACGAGAGCATCAAGAAGGTTCCCCCTAGTAAACCTGTCCAGATATTATACTTATTGGAGAGGTCAAATTCAAGGTCAATAACATTGAGTTTTCCCATTCGACCAGCCACATCCACCGCATTTCCAAAAGATACGCCAGTAGGCAATAAACTCACTAGCACAAATCCTGCAACCACCATCCCTGCTAAGATGATAATCATTTGTTGCTTCTGCGTTTGGCTCACCGCATCCGTACCTCCTGATACCGTGTAAATTATCACAAGAGCGCCCATAATCCAAATCGTCACCAGCAAATCCCAGCCCATTATCGTAGACAGAATGATAGCTGGAGCGTAGATCACAATCCCAGCCGCCATCCCGCGCTGTATCAAGAACAGAATAGCGGTAAAAACGCGCGTTCGCAGATCAAATCTTCCCTCCAAATACTCGTAAGCCGTGTACACTTTCAGCTTATAATAAATAGGCAAAATCGTCACCGATAAAATGACCATCGCTATCGGCAAGCCCATATAAAACTGTACAAATCGCATCCCATCCTCAAAAGCCTGTCCGGGCGTAGACAAAAAGGTAATCGCACTAGCCTGGGTAGCCACTACCGAAAGCCCAATCGTCCACCAAGGCAACTGCCGCTTCCCCATCAAATAATCTTCCGTATTGCGTATCCCCCGCGTCTTCCAGACGCCATAACCAACGATATAAGCAAGCGTCAACGTCAGTACTGTCCAATCTAATCCACTCATGCGTAATAAGTTGTTATCAGGTAAAATAAAAGAAGAAGCAAGGCATTAAAACCTAGGACTACGGCGTATATTTTTGGCCAAGGAGTGGTAGACTGCTTGTTGGTCATTTGGTGCTGGTTTTTGTGTTGGAGATTTGGTTGAGTCAAAAGTAATCAAATATTTGAAAAATAGGGTTTAGGGGATGATTTTTTTGTT
>JAHDHB010000323.1 GCA_020631545.1 Saprospiraceae bacterium
ACTTGTAAGTGAGCTTAAAAGATACTATATCAGGTTCTTGATAGTAAATTTTTCCATTTCTTTGCACAACATACCATATACTTAAAACCTTTAAATATTACTGTGAAGAGTTGGCAAGACGTTGAAATAAAGGAAAACCGCTTGAAGAAGGAACCTAACAAGAATTGGATTTTTCACTATACAAATCAAAAGACAACGAATTAATAATCATTCAATAAGACAGCTTTAAGAACTTTTGCGAAATACTAGAAATGCTGATGAATTGTCCTAGGGAAAAGTATACCAAACAACAGTTTTTAAATCGACTCCAAAGCTATAAGGGACGTATTGTAGAGCCGCAATGGTGCAAGGAAAAAATCAAAGAACTGTTTAAAAACTAGTCCTGTTTATTTCAAAATAAAGAAGGGAAATCCTAGAAAACAATTACTGTAACCCCTTATTTTCTAGAGGTTACAGACTATATATATCATTCAGCTACTCCACCGCCTCCTTAGGCGAAAAAGCTTTTCTCAAATCAGGGTTATACACCACGGCAAATTGCAAATAATTTTTCCCAAAAGCATTCACACGTTGACGTAGATAGCCTAGTTGTACTTGAGTACTTTTGCTAATCTGATAGCCTATTGCACCGTATAAACGATTTCGGTCAAAGAACACTTGCTCCGTATTCATAAAGATCTCATCATAAACGCCTAAGAAAACTGTACCTTTTTCTATCACTGGTTTATTTAATGGAACGAATGCCATCAAACGGTAGCGAACACGATTTCGATATACGGTATTAGCTGCACTGAGAGGGTTGATCCAACGTTGTTCTAAACGATAACGATGCTCGAATTTTACACGGCCAACTTTATTAATCAAAATGAGTTGCTGAAAGATTCGATGCTCTTTTGATCCTATTTCACTCTTTTCATTGATAAAGTTATAAGAAGGGACATACGCATAACCGGCTGTAACCATAGCATTCTTCGCCAAATGATAATTCACACCAGTCCGCAAAAGCAATTGCTCTATATTCACCGGAGCAACGGTGTGATTTCGATATTGTATTTCAGAATGAATACTCCAATCATCTGTAATTCTATTCGTTCCAAAATACATCAACCAGTTCCCAAATTCATTTTGTTGGCTAAATAAAGTACTTGACAATGTTGTAAATGACATTACTAGAAAAAGTAAGCGAAATCCCAAGTTCATTTTTCTTCGTTTATTCAAATTTGATTTAAAAATAAAGTCGTTGATCAGATTTCCTCTCTATTTTTAGAGGCTCGCTAGGACAACATAGATCGCATCTTTCAATACGTTTCTATAACAGCACAATTTAGCAATTGTTTCAAAGAAACTCCCTTTAAAAACAAAAAAATTCACCTAGCAACCCTGTCTTCCTCAAATCAATACCTGAGTCTACTACAAAAAGTAGGAATTAATGAACAAATACGCTTTATGATGTAAGTCCAATGAAAACATCATTGTGTAAATTCTTATTTGCTAACAAATAATAAAAACCATACTTCTTAAATCCTAAAATCGCAAAGCCAGAACCAAGAAGGGTAAACAAAAATCTTAAGAGCTATCCACGCAGTACGTCTGGGGGAGGTTATCGTGGTTTAGCGGACGTGCTGCTTGTCCTCCAAGACAAACACTACTAATTTTCTGTCCAAAATGTGCAGAAAATTTTGCCCAAGAATCTAAACATCCTCCAAAGTATAGATATTCGTCACTTGTTTTTCATTCACACTATTCGGTGTAATTTTCAGCATAAAATTTCTTAATCCCGTTCCTATCGGATTCGTCCAATGCGCCATACTTCCAACCATCCAACTGGTCTTCACGATCATCCTTGCTTTTTTCTGCCGAATGGACTGATAGCTTTTAAAAGCTTCGTTTACAGGTTTTTTACTTAAGCATTCACTAAGCACGAAAGCACTTTCAATCGCTTGACAGGCGCCTTGTCCCATATTCGGAGTCGTTGCATGAGCAGCATCCCCAAGCAAGCATACATGATGTTGAAACCAAGTAGAAATAGGTTTCAAATCCGTGAGTTCATTTACATTTATAGTTGCCTTCGGTGTAGCGGCTAAAATCTCCCCGACAAGTGGCGCAAAATTGGAGAACGATTCTTCTAAATTAATCTTTTCTAATTCTTCTCTACTGTTTTTATATTTTTCTACGGCAAACCAATACATGCTCTCTTTGGAAATTTGCACAAAACCAAAACGCCGACCACTCCCCCACATTTCAACGATTTGATGCTGAAATTTCGTAGGCAATTTGAAGTCCAAAACACCCCGCCAACACAATTGCTTGGCTTTTCGTATCGTATTTTCGGCAAACAACAAATTGCGGACAGCAGAATTAATTCCATCAGCACCAATCAAGTAACTAGCACGAACTTGCGTACCGTCCGTAAACGTTAGTTCAAACTGCTCGTTTCGTTCAATTTTTTCTAATTTTTTATTGCAATGAATTTCACTGGCTTCTAATTCTTGAACAAGAATCTGTTGCAAGGCGCCTCTATGAATCGCAATGTTTGACACGCCCGTTTTCTCCGAATTAGCCGTATTATCCATCGAAGAAAGTACCTCTAAATCACCTTTAGTAACGGTCATTTGAGAAACGTAATTTCCTGCCTCCGCAATTTTCTCATACAAGCCTAATTTTTTATAAACTTGCATCGCATTCCCTGCTAGAAGAATCCCTGCGCCTACAGGTTTAAGTTCAGCCGCTTGCTCAAAGATTTCTATTTCAAATCCTTTTTGTTTTAAGGCAATAGCAGTGGTAAGCCCTCCAATACCTGCACCTATTATTGTAAATTTCATGTTTTCGTATTTGCTTTGCTATCTAATTTCTCTTAATGCTTAGTTTTACAAAGTTAATTTAATTCGAGAAAAAACGGAAATACCGTTTTTTCTTTTGAGTGTTTTTGATCAAAAAGCACATAACTCACTCAAAATCAAACCATAGCGATAATTAGACAAAATGTGAGCGTTTTAATTTTGCAGTAATTTTAGGGAGAAAAAACGGTATTTCCGTTTTTTCTATGTCGTGGAATAAATGAATATTACAAGGAAGTCTAGTAGCAAAATCCTATTACAAAAAACGATGTAACATTACTATGTTTGTTCTACAAAGTCCCACCACCTATTCAATTAATTATCAAACTTATAGTACATCATCTCTCCTTAACATTCAACTCCTCAACAATATCCTTAGTCAACTTATTGAGAGATCGTTTTAAGATGCTCTTACTAAAACACTTCCTGAAAACTATTAATAAAAAGACAACTACAATCAACTAAGAACTAAAATTTAAGTTTCGTTTTTCTTGAATTCGTTATGGCATTTTGTATCTTTTCGCTAGAAAAGTCCACTCTAGATAGCTGCAAAAGATGACTAAGCATGATCCCGACGGTTATCACTGAGATAGAGTTGAAAACTTTAACGCATATAAATTTAAGAATTCAGTCTTTATAACCTGTAAACAAAAACTCCAATGATTCTAAACTCACAATTCAAACCTCTAGTACTCCTTTTTCTTATCTCCTTATCACAGGCAGGCAATGCCCAACTCCAAATTTATACACTACCTACAGACACCTTACTTGCTTTGGAGCAATATGACAAAGTCCTAAAAATTCAAAAACGAGTGGTAGAAAACGAGCCAAATAATGCTAGGGAACAGTATCTCCTAGCCAAATATTATGCTTTGAACAAGGAAAACAAACTAGCACTTTATCACCTCGAAAAAGCTTTTAGTTTAGGATATGATGTTGTAACCATAGCATGGGACAACGATTTAAAAGGCTTGCACGGTTCTAAAAAATTCAAAACGATTATAGCAGAGCTTAAAGAAAACTATAAAAAGCAGCACCTTGCATCCGATTACAAATTAACCTTTTCCATTTTGAATATGTATAAACAAGATCAATGGATAAGAGGAAAATCAAGGAATTGTTACGGCATTTGTTCCCCCGAAAAAGTATCAAAAATCAAGGAACAATGGCATATTATAGATTCGATAAATGGGGATTTTATCCGCGTATATCTTGAAAAAAACGAATTTCCCTCAAAGGAGTTAGTAGGAACAGAAGCAGCCAGAGCATTTGCTTCCTTATTTATTCATGCTTCTTTAGATTTACAAGAAAAATATTTTCTAGCATTTAGAGATTTTGCCATGAAGGGCGGCGTTCCTAAATCAAAAATCGCTTATCTTACAGATAAAATTCTTTCCGAAAGAATCGGAATGACCTTATACGGCACCCAAGTACAAAAAAACGATAACGGAGAATACGAGCCAGTCCCCATTTTACATGAGGAAGGGGTAGAAGAACGCAGGCAAAAATTGGAAATGAGAATGTCCTTAAAAAATTATTTTTCAGTTTATGGCATAGAGTATCCTATTGAAGATTAAGCAATAGGAGCTTTTTATGATTTTCCTATCACACGCATTTTCTTTAATGGAAAATGGAAATACAGTTTTTTCTCTTGAATCTTACAAAACACCATAGACCAAAGACAAGCTAAAAAATGTCATCCATTAAAAAAAGGCTGGATGCTCGAACATCCAACCTTTAAAATATAGCCGCTTGGAAAACCCCAATCGTGAGATAAGTTCACGATTTTAAAAACTGCTGACAAGGTATTTGTGGTGCGCCTGTCTTAGGGCTATAAAAACCCGACAAGTCTCGAAGACCTGTCGGGTTTGATCTAACTTCTACCTTCGTCTTTGCTGTGGCAGAAGGTTCAAAAGACTCCTTCATTCCCTATCAAATTACTGTCCCACCTTATTGCGGTTATTCCAAGTAATACTTCGATCAGAAGCCGTTACACTTCCACTCATATCCACATCCGCATCTAAGTAGCCCGTTTGGTTACGATTATTCCAAGTTTCGCTGCGATCCGCTGCATCCACCTGATTATTCGTATTCGCATCGCCAGCCCAAAGCACAAGCGTTCCGTTAATATCTTTTCTAGCAGCCGTGCCATTTACAGGAGTAGCAGCACTCGTAAAATCGACAAGCGTTGCGCTTGATGCGCTTAAACTTACCGCGTTCGCTGTTCTGACACTCAAATGGTTGCGATGACGAATGGCTACGTAGTAAGTATCTTCATTTAAGTCATTGAATGTCAAGGAAGAAATGCCGTCTACATCCACGACAGAACCGTCGCGAAGCAATAAACCAGAACGCGTAGCCACTACAACATTCGGATCTGCATTACTCCGTAATTCTACAAAAAGCCAATCTACAACAGCCGTGTTACCATTCGTGTTTAGAATAGAAAGATCACTTATCGTTTCCTCACCAACATTGTTTACCGAAGTAAATCCTAAGCTAGCAAAGGGTTCCTCCGTAGGAATATAATTCCCTGTCCGCAAATCATCATCCATCATCAAAGTACCTGAATTATAAGGCCCTTCCAACATCACTTTGGCATTTAGCAATAAGTTACAACAGCCAGGATTATCCCCTGAACAACTTTGAGGATCAATAATAGGCAGCGACTCCAAGGTGATATTTATATTCGGTGGAAATAAAGACGCTGCGGTCAGCGGATCTAAGCAAAACCATTGTTCCAAAATCGAATAATAGACACTGCGGAAATCATATTGATGCGGAATATTGGCATTCGACGGCACATTAGTAGCTATCGTAGGATTGTTCCCTAACATCTGCTTGACAGCGCTTGTTCCAAATATAAACATGGGTGCCGCAGCTCCATGATCCGTACCTGTACTAGCATTAGAACGAATGCGACGCCCAAACTCCGAATACGTCATCCCAAGTACCTTATTGTCAATCTCTAAGAAGGATAAATCTTCTTGGAAAGCGAAGATGGCTTCGGATACCGTACCCAACAAATCGGCATGTGTACCCGTTGTTGACGAACCAGCCTCCGTTTGCAGAGCATGGGTGTCAAATCCACCAAGGGAAACCATGTAAATACGCGTCTTCAAGCCTCCTTTTATTAATCTTGCTACGATTTTCAACTGGTCAGCTAATCGATTGCCTACAGGATAGCCAGAATATTGGGTCGGTACAGCATCAGCCGCAGCCGTTATTTGTGCAGCGTATTGGTTGGTTTGTTGCGTAGACGTTCTTAAAAAGGTTAATTCTTTGCCTGCATTGGAAGCAGGAGCAGGCCCCGTATCTCCATTCAATAAATCATAGAAATTGGTAGGATCGGTAATGCTCATGGCCATATTTTGCACAGGTCCCATACAGGTCAAGGAAGCAATGGAACCAATCTGAATAGCCAGCGGATCAGGCATATCCATGTTCGGATAGTCATCAGGAAACCCCGGGAAAGCATCATCTAGGAAGCGACCACCCCAACCAGAGGTAATGACTTGGTCGCTATTAGAAGCACTCATCCAAATATCGGTAGCGCGAAAATGGGAAAGATTGGGGGAAGGATAACCAACGCTTTGGATAATTCCTAGCTTTTCCTCCAAGTACATTTGCTGCATCTTATCCATCGCAGGATGAAACCCTGCCGTTGTTGATAGGCCATCTAGTCCTAGAACATCCGCTTCAGGAATGGCGATATTAGAACGTGCATTGAAGTAGTTATCATAGAATTCTAGGGGAATAATGGTATTTAGCCCATCATTACCACCATTTAATTGTACAATAACCAGCACATGATCATTGGTTAAATCTTGCGACATCGCACGCATCAAGGGCGAAGCATTTGTCTGGAAAACACCTATAGGAAGGCCACCTAGAAGGGTAGCAAAGGAAGAGGCCGAAGCTATTTTGAGAAAGTTTCTTCTTTTCATGAGAATTTAAGTTTATAACAGATAACACAAAATATTTCAAAGGGTTAGCTTTGCTAACTAAGACTTCTTGACGAAAGGAATTCCTTTTCGCCAATGTCTAACACAATTGAAACTCTTCCAGATTCATCAAATGTTTGTACAAAGCTTGCAATCTCGTTTTAACAATGGTTTCATAGCTAATGTTTCCTGGATTAGCTTGGTACAAAAGCCAACCGCTTGTCCAATAGGAGTCGTCTGCTTGGCCTGACAATAGAATATCTGTTTTTATGGCATTCCTCGCATCTAGCGATAATTCCATACTGTATAAATTCTCCAACGAATCAATAATTAATTGATTGGGATCGCTTGGATTGCTCAAAGAAGAAGCAAAGGCAATAACGTCGAAAATCAATTGATAACCACCAATCGTTCCACCAACGTAAAGCATGTAATCCGTAAATTGATTGCGATACGTGAGGGTATCGGCATTAATCCAAAGTTCATGGTAAGCAGGGGTTTGATAATAAGCAGGATAACCCGCTACATTGGGTGGCTCATGAAGCGACTGATTCATGGCATACAACCACTGACCAACATTTCTCCCAATCTCATAATTCGAAGCATAATCAGCCAATGGAGGCAATTGTACATTAAATTCTCGCACAACTCCAATGACAGCATCAACGGGTGCTTTTATAATAGCCGCCTGACTAATCGGTACACTAAAAAAGTGTTCACTATTAAAGAGTTCTACTAGGACCGGGCGTATTTCGTAGTTGTTACTACGAAACGTATTGGCAAGAGGCTCAATAACATCCATCTCTATTTGAGGTGTTATTTCATAATAAACGAACCAACGATAGAGCCGCCTTACAACAAATTTTGCGACTTCATCTTTCGCAAAAATCATATTCAACAAGGCATTCAGCTCATTCATGCCTCCATTTGCTGAGGCATCACCTTGGATAACCGTATTCCCATAGTAGGCGCTAAAAGTTTTAGCATCCGTATCATGTTGTGAAGGAATAAATTCGGTTTGTCCCGTTGTCGTATTGATCGTC
>JAHDHB010000006.1 GCA_020631545.1 Saprospiraceae bacterium
CTCCCATACCATTTATTTCTAAGCAAAAGTTCGCCATAATTCTCTAAACGAGTAATAGCATCGTATTTTTCATGCTCCAGTAAGGCTGTTTTCAAAAATTGTTCATAAGTAGAAGGAGAAAGTTGGTCATCTTTTGGAAAGTCATAATAAATATTTCGATACAGCTTCGATTTTGTCAAATGCCATTCAGCGCTGCGATCAGGCTTGAAGTCTGCCATTATCTTATTTACCGCTTTGATATAACGATCACGCTTATTCAATTTCAATGGAAACTCAAGAAGAATGATATTCTTTAGGTGTTCCTTTTGAGTAAGAATATCAGCAGTTGCAAATTTTTTTAATTTTTTAGACAACTCATAAGATCGGTTTCTTAATTTTCTACCATCAAAATTATCCTTCCCAAATACCTTTTTATAGATAATTGATTTATCTAACAAATCGTCTTGGTTTCGATGACGACGGAGGTAATTGTAAAGAGCAAAAATTTCATCTTCCTCTTTAAATCCGTTGGTTTTTAGATATAGTGCAAATTTATTTAGAGCCTCTTTTTGACCTAAGCTATAAATGTAACGTACTTGTTTAATCACTTCGCTATTCTTCATGATCAATAATTGGGTTTAGAATTTAAAAAAGCTAACTTCTCCTTGTTTGGAAACAAAGAAATAGCAGCCCAAATCGCAGCCGGGAAGCGAATGGAAAGGAAGCGTGGTGGGTGTCCATAATAAATATGGTGCTGTAAGATAGGAAAAAAAGGAAGCTATTTTAAATTTTAATAAGAAATTACATAGATATTCAGGTTGTTAGCGCTGTGATTAACTATTGACTTCTCTATTTAATTGATTTTTGGGTGGTCATTATGCTAAAAATCCCCTCTTCAGCGTTAACTAAAGAGAGGATTTAATTAGGAGCGAATTATATTGAAATGCTAATCAATTTTATCGAACCTTGTATAAGGTCGTAAGGCTTCAGGAATAATGATTCCATCTGCTGTTTGATTATTTTCAAGGAGTGCGGCCACAATACGAGCAAGTGCAAGTGCACTTCCATTGAGCGAATGCGCTAGATGACTCTTTTTATTCTCGTCTTTAAAACGACATTTTAACCGATTCGTTTGGAAAGTCTCGAAATTAGAAACTGAACTGACCTCCAACCAACGATTCTGAGCGGCAGAGTATACTTCAAAATCAAAAGTCAGTGCTGAAGTAAATCCTAGATCACCTCCACAAAGACGGAGAATACGATAAGGAAGTTCTAATTTTTTTAATAAACCTTCCACATGTCGCAACATATATTGAAGTGTATCGTATGAACGATCAGGGTGTTCAATCATAACAATTTCCACCTTTTCAAATTGATGTACACGGTTCAAACCACGTACATGAGAACCGTAAGAACCCGCTTCACGCCTGAAACAAGGTGTATACGCTGTCAATTTTATTGGAAAATCGGATTCGCTTACGATAGTGTCCCTATACATATTAGTTACAGGAACTTCGGCAGTAGGAATAAGATAAAGATCGTCCTCTGTCACATAGTACATTTGTCCCTCTTTATCAGGCAATTGACCAGTACAAAATGCTGTATCTTTGTTGACCAAATGAGGAGGAAGAACTTCTAAGAAACCGGCATCGCTAGCTTCTGCGAGGAAAAAATTGACCAGAGCGCGTTTGAGCTGAGCTCCTTTACCTTTAAATAGAGGAAAACCAGCCCCAGCAATTTTGGCCCCTGTTTCCATATCTATGATATCGTATTTCTTAGCAAGTTCCCAATGGGGGACAGCGCCTTCATGCAAAGAAGGAAGATCACTTTCCCAAGCTTTGAATACTTCATTGTCCTCATCAGTGTGTCCAGCAGGAACAGATTCGTGAGGCATATTTGGAAGAGCAACAAGAATATCGTAAAGTTCTTCTTTGGTTTTATCCAATTTTGATTCATTCTCCTTGATCGTGTTCTTATTGGAAGCTATTTGGTTTCGAAGTTCTTCCAATTCATTTTTCTTACCTTGCTGGCTGAGAGAACGGAAAGAGCCCGAAGCTTTTTTATTCTCGGCTTTGCGGTTGTCAGAATCATACTGTAAATGTTTTCTAAGGTCATCCAATTCGAGAATTTTTTCGACCTTATCGGCAACATCAAGTCCACGCACTTTCATTCTCTGAATGAGGGTTTCTTTGTTTTGCCGGATGAAGTTAACTTGCAACATGTGGTTGGTTAGTTTAAGTTAAAAGTTGTAACTTTGGCTAGATTTTTGTAAATTTTTACAAAGATACTATTTGAATTGAAAAAATAAATGTAATTTTACGCCGCCAAGAAAGTAAAACTATATTTTTCTCCGTATTCTTTAGGACAACTCCTTTCTGCTTGTAATTCTTATTGTATATGACAACATAACACCTAGAATAGTTCCGATTAGGAGTTATTATTTAGTGTTTAATTTTAGAAGGGTCATTCCAATTTGAAATATCTTATTGAGTCGATTGTTCGGCCTTTTAGAAACTTAGCTAATTTACTTTATTGCCCGTAAGCTTTACACACCTACCAAACATTCATTAACTCTTTGAGTTCGCCACGAAAAAGCTTGATTTTTCGCATTTATTTTAAAGGCCAACCAATTTACCATTATCAACCATTAAAATTTCACGTCATCCATGTATGATATTCTTCAATTAAACGAGATGCTAGTTCCTGAGTTAAAGGAAATTGCTGAACGACTAGAGATTAAATCCTATAAAAAACTAAACAAACAGGATATTATTTATAAAATTCTTGATCATCAAGCTATTATAGGAGATTCTTTGAAATCCCCTGCTAAAGCTAAGAAATCTGAGGAAAAACCTAAACGGGAAAGAAAGCCGAAGACAGAAAGCAAAAAAGTTGCCCCTAAAGCAAGGAAAAGAACGGCTAAAAAAGAAGAGGTTGCCCCAATGAAAGAGGAGGTAAAAGAGGTGAAGGAACCTTCTGCAATGCAAGAAGAGCCTAAAAAACCTCGAAGAAGAAAAAGAATTATTAAGGAGGTCGTTAGAGAGTCCGTGGAACGTTCTAAAGCGAAAACCGAAGAAGTCGTTCAGGAAGAAGTTGTTAAAGAAGTTGAAAAAACTCAAGCTCCTGAACCAGTACAGGAAAAGTTCGAAAAACCAGAGCGCCCAGAAAAACCGTCTAAATCAAAAACATCTTTTGTCATTGAGTTTGACGGTATCGTAGAAGGTGATGGGGTTTTAGAAATGATGCCTGATGGATATGGGTTTTTACGTTCTGCAGATTATAACTACTTGACTTCTCCCGATGATATATATGTTTCCCCTTCTCAAATTAAATTATTTGGGTTGAAAACAGGAGATACGGTACAAGGTGCTATTCGACCTCCAAAAGAAGGTGAAAAATATTTTGCCTTGTTAAAAGTTTCCTACATCAATGGGCGTGAGCCACATGAAGCAAGAGATCGAGTTCCTTTTGATTATCTAACACCGCTTTTCCCTACACAACGGCTTAAACTTTCTCACGATAGTAATTTACTTTCTACTCGGATCGTCGATTTGTTCACACCTATAGGTAAAGGACAAAGAGGGCTTATCGTAGCACAACCTAAAACAGGTAAAACCTTCTTACTCAAAGATGTAGCCAATGCTATTGCAAGAAATCATCCTGAAGTTTATTTGATTATTCTTTTGATTGATGAGCGTCCTGAGGAGGTTACAGATATGCAACGTAGTGTGAAGGCGGAAGTAGTTGCTTCTACTTTTGATGAACCTGCTGACCGACATGTTAGGGTTTCTACTATCGTAATGGAAAAAGCTAAGCGCTTGGTAGAATGTGGACATGATGTCGTTATTCTTTTAGATTCTATCACGCGTCTTGCCCGTGCCCACAATACCGTGGCTCCTGCTAGCGGAAAGGTGCTTTCTGGTGGTGTTGAAGCTACAGCTCTTCACAAGCCTAAGCAGTTTTTTGGTGCTGCTCGTAACATTGAAGATGGTGGATCACTTACCATATTGGCTACAGCCCTTATCGATACTGGTTCTAGGATGGATAGCGTTATCTTTGAAGAATTCAAAGGAACGGGTAATATGGAACTTCAATTGGATAGAGGTTTATCCAACAAACGTATTTACCCAGCTATTGACATCGTTAAATCTAGTACTCGTCGTGACGACTTGTTGCTGGACAAAGATACTATTCAAAGAATGTGGATTCTTAGAAATCACTTAGCTGATATGAATCCGGAGGAAGCCATGTTATTCTTGTTGAATAATATGAAAGGAACTGCCAACAATGATGAATTTTTGATAGCGATGAATGGATAAGGTTTGCTTGTATTTTGATTTACCTGCTAATTCTCTAAAAGATAACCGACTATAGGCTTATTTCTTAGAGAAAGCTAGCATTTTCAAATTCTTAGTAAACCAAATATGAATTCTCTTCTTAAAAATTGAGAGAATTGACAATAAAATATTACCTTTGTCGAACTTTTCCGAAGTAATTAGGATTTTTCCTTCATACTTCATAGCCACTTTATAGAAGTTTAAACTTTAGCAGTAATGAAACGTACATTTCAACCATCAAGAAGAAAGCGAGCGAACAAGCACGGATTCCGTTCAAGAATGGCCTCTAAAAATGGTCGCAAGGTTCTAGCCCGTCGACGTGCCAAGGGTAGAGCAAAACTTACTGTATCTGACGAGCGCAGATTGAAGTAGTACTTTTCTACTTCGATAAGAAATAAATAACCAAGGGTTTTAATTTTTAAGCCCTTGGTTTTTTGTGCTTGTAGTTGAACATAAGTTCATACCTAAAAAGTAACAAGCGTATGAAGCCTTCCCTAACCTTTAAAAAAGGAGAACGCCTAAAACGAAGAAAAATCATTGGGCGGATGTTTAACCGTGAAGGTTCTTCCTTTTCTGTTTTTCCGCTACGGATTATTTGGCTCAAAACGGAGTTAGATGTCCCCTACCCTGCTCAATTTACGCTCAGTGTTTCTAAGCGTAATTTTTCCAAAGCTGTACAACGAAATCGTATTCGACGACTCATGCGAGAGGTGTATCGACTAAACAAACATGCCATTTATTCTAGTATTCAGGAGAAAGACCAATATGCTATCATGCTATTGTATGTAGGTAAACATACACCGACCTTTCAGGAGCTTGATCGAAAGTTTAAAATACTGACCAAAAAATTTAGTAAAAAAATATAAAACCGTAAGATTTTGTAAAATCAACCTTTCTTCGATTAGTAGTTTCCTTAATATTAATGGAGTTGTATTAAAAAAACGAAACAAGTAGCAGCAGCCAACGTTATATACTGAAATGCCAAGCTAAATTGGCTTAAAAAATGCCTCTTTAAACCTCTTCTAGAACTTTGTTTTTCTACTTAGATTTATTATTTTAATAAAACTAGATTAAAGTGCTCTACACTCTGAACTTAATCAATACATGTTTTTTGACATGTGTTTTTTAAACGTTAAAATAAATTAATCATTTTCATTCTTTAAGGAAAGGCGTTATTATTGTTTGTAAATACTCAGCTCTTGGAAAACGATATTTTGACGCTACCTACTTGGATACTTCAGTTCGCAAGTATTAACCTGAATAATTCATAAACTTATTCTACTGTAATAGTCTATGAGTTCTTCAATTTTGAACTTAGATTTAGAAAATCCTTCTGCTTTATCGCCGTTTTACCAGCTATTTCTATCCTACTACACTTTTTATAGTTAAGTGAAACTGCATATCATTTTAATAGTTTAACTTTTGAGACTTATATCCCATAGTTAAATAGTAATAAATAACCAAATACTTATATGAAACGACTTACATCTTTTTCTCGCCGAACTAAAATCATTGCGATTTTTGTTGTTCTTGTTGGAGGACTCCTGTCTATTTCTACCCAAACCAGCAAGTATTTTGAGATTTCTAAAAACATAGAAATTTTCACAAATCTTTATAAAGAAATCAACACCTATTATGTAGATGACATTGATCCAGCTAAATTGATGAGAACGGGGGTAGATGCTATGTTGGAATCCTTGGATCCTTACACCAACTATATTTCTGAATCTGAAATGGCAGGTTTTCGCCTTCAAATAACAGGTAAATATGGTGGAATAGGCGCGAGTATTAGAAAACAAGGTGATTATGTGGTCATTACTGATCCTTATGAAAATTTCCCTGCACATAAAGCTGGGTTGAAAGCAGGAGATAAAATTACTGCGGTTAACGGCAAATCGGCGAAAGGAAAAGATTCCAAAGATATTAGTGAAGTGTTGAGAGGTGCTCCAGGTGATGAAGTAACCATTACTGTTCGACGAAGAGGAGAATCTAAAGATAGAGATTTTAAATTGCTAAGAGAGGAGGTTCGTATTCCTAATGTACCCTATTCAGGTATGATTGATGATAAAACGGGCTATATTTCGTTAACGACATTCTCCGAAAAAGCTGGCGAAAATGTGGGTAAAGCTCTAGAAGAACTTAAAAAAGAGCATAATGTTGAAAACGTCATTTTGGATCTCAGAGGTAATGGTGGTGGACTATTGCGTGAAGCCATCAACGTATCCAACATTTTTATTCCTAAAAATGAGGAAATCGTAACTACTCGTGCAAAAATCAAAGATTGGGATAAGAGCTTTAAAACCTTGAATAAGGCAATCGATGAAGAGATTCCTTTGGTTGTATTAATTGATCAAAGTTCTGCTTCTGCTTCCGAAATCGTTTCTGGAGTTATTCAGGATTTAGATAGAGGTGTTTTGATAGGTCAAAAATCTTTTGGAAAAGGATTGGTTCAAAATACGCGAGACGTAGGGTTCAATTCTAAAGTTAAATTGACTACAGCAAAGTATTACATTCCTAGTCAACGTTGTATCCAATCTGTACATTATAAAGATGGGAAGGCAGAAGCCAATGCTGATTCTCTAAAAGCGGAATTTAAAACCAGGAATGGGAGAAAAGTATTTGACGGCGGAGGGATTACGCCTGACCTAAAAGTTGGAACAGAAAATTATGGACAAATAACAGGTTCTTTAATCCGTGGAAATTTATTGTTTGATTTTGCCACAGAATATGCCATGAAGCACCCAACACTCGCTGAACCTAAATTATTCAAGCTGTCTGAAGCAGACTTTAAAGAGTTTGAGCAATTTTTGGTTGGAAAGGATTATTCTTACGAAACTGCTAGTGAGAAATCCTTGAAAGAATTAGAAGAGTTGTCCAAAAAAGAAAAATACTACGAGGCTTTAAAGACAAACATTGAAGGAGCCAAAGCTCAAATCGCTTCTGACAAAAAGAAGGATTTGATTAAATTTAAAGATGAAATCATCGATATTTTGGAAAGAGAGATCGTAAGTCGTTATTATTTCCAAAGAGGAAGAATAGAAATTGGTCTGAAGAATGACGAGGAAATTAAAGAAGCTTTAGCCTTATTTGCGAATCCTACACGATATAAGTCTTTACTTAGAAGCAACTAGTAAAAGGAAGCTTAATTTAGTTTATTTGCAACGGTGAGTTTGATATTTTAGTTATTTCGTTAAAATCGATGTAACTAAAATACCAAACTCACCGTTTCTATATTATAGAAGGTCATTTTAATGGAACTACAGTTTAGCCTTATTCCGCTTTTTTGGATACTGTTGAGATTTACGAAGACTAAAAGAACAATTTTTTTGAATACTATTTAGTTAATACCTTACGTTATATAGAGTGTATGATGAATCTTATTCTTAGTAGAAATTACGCCAAATTTATATCCGTGATTATAATAAGATTCAGTTTCTTTTTGGAAGCAATCTACGGCAGGATATAAAAAAATTTTCCAAAAATAATTTGAGGTATAAACAATTGATTGTATACTATTTAAGGTTTTATTTTTCACCATATTGAAAAAAATTATCAAATCGAAAATAGTTTTACTAGTGTTTTACGGCTATTTTATATTTTAATTTCGTAGTTTTGTCTCGCTTTATGAGTAAGATACACGTACTCAAATAATTTTTCAATAAACATGGCGAAAAATCACCATATAATTTTGTAAGAGGCACAAAAATTTGTAATTTGTACTCGAACAATTATTTAAAATTTATGGCTCTTATACTTAATATAGAAACAAGCACTAAAGTTTGTTCTGTTTCATTGGGATTGGATGGCGAGTGTGTCGGCTTAGTAGAAAGTGAAATTCCGCAGGCACACGCTAGTCAATTAACGCGTCTGATAGAGCAGCTGATGGCAGATTCGAATAAAGAGTTGAAAGAATTGGACGCTGTTGCTGTAAGTGGAGGTCCTGGGTCTTATACAGGACTCAGAATTGGCGTTTCTACTGCTAAAGGCATATGCTACGCCTTAAATAAGCCACTCATTGCTGTTGATACCTTGAAAGCGTTGGCTTGGGCAGGGATGGATAAAATAGGGGAAGAGGGATTCTACGTACCGATGATTGATGCGAGAAGGATGGAAGTTTATACCGCTACTTATGCCTTTCAAGAAAAAAATCCCCTTGAAAAAACGCAAGCTCGAATCATAGACGAAAGCAGTCGTGATTTATATATGTCTCTAGGGAAAAATTTTTATTTGATGGGAAATGGAGCAGAAAAATGTATGGATTTGTTAACATATCCTAATTTTCAGCTACTTAGCTTAGGGTGCTCTGCCAAGCATATGGTGCCTTTGTCACAAAAGCAATTTATTATTGGGGAATTTAGTGACTTGGCATATTATAGCCCGTCTTATCTTAAGAGCCCTAAAATCACTATATCAAAAAAAAAGTTATAAACCACTGTAACCTTTTTTTTATATCTGCGTATTACATAGTAGTAATCTGATATATTTGCAACCAAATGCCATTTATTTATTTCTACCACTTTATTCGTATGTTTATATTGGCATAGTTTTTGGTAGATATGAATTCGGTAATTTTATTATATGAAAACGAACTACAAAATACTTTCAAAATGAGGAAACAAAAAAACGAATCCGTCGTATTAAGCAAGGGTAAGAAAGACATTCACCTTGATTACACGGAATTGCGTAAAGCAGTTTTGGTTTTACGAGCTGTTAACCACAAATTGCGTCAAGATGTCATTGATCTCTTAGAAGAGAACGACAGAATGACTGTCACAGACATCTACATCAAACTGCGACTAGAGCAGTCTGTAGCTTCTCAACACTTGGCTATTCTTAGAAGAGCTGGAGTAGTTACTACTGACCGTCAAGGCAAGTTTATCTATTATTCTTTAGACAAGGATCGTCTTAAGCAGATTTCCCGATTAGTTGAAGAACTGGCTAAATAATTTATTACAAAATAGATTATAGCCTTTATTGGGAAATTCTTATTGATGTAAGAACAAAATAAGTGTGCTATGTGTCGCCCATTTTCATGTAGCACATTTATTTTTTGCTTCTAATATTTAAAATATTATTATAAATTGGAAAACATTTAAAATTTCCATTATATTTTAGTATAGAAGTGATTTTACTTGGGCTTGCCCAAGGTTCTTTTATTTTTATATAATTTTAAAAAGGCTTATTATGAGAAAGGCAAAGGTTAAAATTAAGGATGATACGCTGCAGGTTTCTTCGGAAATTCTAAGAGCTTTAGCTCATCCTCTTCGTATGAAAATTTTGGAATTCATTGATCGGCACAAAACGATCAATGTAAACAAGATTTACAATACGTTGAAATTAGAGCAATCTATTACTTCGCAACACCTCCGCATTTTGCGTTTAGCGGGTATCGTTGATACGAAGCGTGATGGTAAATTCATCCACTACACCATTAATTACCCAAAGGTGGCCCATGTTACGAAGGCAATTGACACCTTTTTAGAAGAGGACAAGTAAGTACTACTAGTACTCTACTAGTCATTAACTTATTCTTTTATTAAAAGCTCTACTCTTGTGGGGCTTTTATGTTTTTGGGTATCTTGTTTGGTAATTACTTAGAAATCTCCCATAAATTGTATATCTTTGGCTATATAACTTAAATCTTCGGAGACGTTATGAAAAATTCCTTTACCAATGCAAGGCTTTTATGGGTAGCCTTTTTAGTGTTTACCGTTATGACGGTGTTGCGACAGCAGGCTACCTCTACCCAAGAACTATCTTCTTTGAAGATACAAAAGCTTGAAATTAATAGGATTAATTGGGATAAATTAGAAATCATTCCCGATTATACCCTTGACGTAGTTTCTGCTGATTTTGGCGTTACCTCCAAAATCATTGAAGAAATAACGGTTTTTGATACTAACGGGAAAGCTATCTATGAAACAGCCAATGACCATTCTATCTCTCTTCCCGATGCGGAATTAGGTAGTAATGAATCTATAACTATTCAGTATTGCCTCATCAAGGCTAAAGAGAAAGTTTGTGAAGAAACCAAAATTAAGGCTTCTCCTAAAAGACTTTCTATTGATCCTGAGATCACCTATCCTTTCAATAACAGAATTTTCTTGGGTAATTTTAATCTCAATGGAAAAATTTCTCGTCAAGTCTTTGGACAAGATGAGCAGTTTGAATTGGTTGAAACGACTATGGGTGGAATCGAAGCTTCCTTGAAGTTGCGGCCAAAAGGCAGTGATGTCTCGGTTACTGTTCCTGTAAAAGGTAATTCAGGAAAATTTGATCTTTCTCAAGTAGAATTTTACCAAGAGTTCAAACAGCAAATCCAGCAATTGATTTATGATGAGAAAATAACATTCGATTATGAAGTTATTGCCACACTTGGTCAAGCTTATGCTTCCTATCCTGAAGGACTAGTTGCTGATGTCGAAACAGTAGAATTAGAAGAAGAAACGATAGAAGAGGAAGTTGTAGTAGAACCTGTAGCTGAAGAAGAAGTGGAAGAAGTCGTAGAAGTGGAAGAAGCAGTTATAGAAGAACCAGCAGAGGTTGTTCCTGAAGTCATTGAAGAAGAAACGCCAGAAGCCGCAGAGATAGAAGAAGAACTACCGGTAGATTTACATGTTCCTTTTGAAGCCAAATTCGATCTTTTTGAGAAACTTCCAGCGCCATCAATAGACCCTTATGAAGTAGCCGTCGTTGAGGAAAAAGAAGAGGAAAAGAAGGAAGAAGTTAAGGAGAAGAAGAAAAAAGAAATAGCAAAAGTGGTAAAACCAAAGGAAAAGCCAATTGCTATTGCTCCGAAGCCTAAAAAGAAAACCGCTAAGCCGAAAAAAGCAGCTCCAAAGGAATGCTTTAACTATGACGCCTTGGTTAATCAATTTGCTAAGCGTGTTCAATTTCCTGTTATTCGTATGGTACATGAAGATCCAATCATTTCTACCAATAGTAACATCTCCTCCTACCGTTATAATAAGGATACAGGGAAATTTACCATTAATATGACCGTAAAATGGGTAGATCGCTGGTTAGAAGAAACCTATTCAGTTGATGGCGTATTATCTGTAAACAAAGATGGGCGAGAAGCTAGGTTCAAAATGACGAGTAAAAACCAGAACGTCGTTGATTTGGAGGAATTTACAGCTCAAAAATCCAAAGGAGCAATCTACATGAAATCATTGTAAAGTAATTAGATCTACTTTGAAGTAGTAGAGCGAAAGCTATATAAAAAAGAGCTAGAAAGACTATTTAATCTTTCTAGCTCTTTTTTTATGGGGTGAATATGTTGCCCAGCATTGCATGAATTATTATTTGCTTAGCATCATACGGCTTAAATCTTACATCGTATTTTAAAAATTTATTCCTTAGAAATAAAAGTTGTAAAAACGGTATTTAATTTTTTTACCGCTAGGGATATTGGGAGATCAACAAAAGCATAGCGCATTTTATTCTTTTTGGAAAGTCCTTCTTGACGGCTTCGAAAAACTACGTGAGAAGGGAATGGAGGAGAGAGCGTGCCCATGTGCTTATCTTTTGTAATAAAAGAAGTGTAAGCCGTACGCTTATCACCGTCTACCATGTATTGCCCGATATAGGTCATCAAAGAGTACTTACCTTCTAAAGAGATGGAAGGATCCACTTCAAGAGCAGAATTCAAAAAATAGCCTTGTTGTATATTTTGACTGTATTGCTCCGTTTCTGTATCGTACATAAAATAGACCTTACAGAAATCGAAATATTCAGGATCAGAAAAATACTTTACAATTTCTTGATTTAAGGAATCTCTTTCAAAGAGTGTTTGTTTTAGTTGAGCTTGGTAAGTTGCCTGCTTGGAAACACTTGCCTCCTTTGCCAGCTTTTCTAAAGCCGAAATTTTCAAATGTTGCGTTTTTAAACGGACAATTAGTATACCCTCCTTTAATTGTCCAATTCTTTTTTGAGCAAGTTGTAGTCGAGTCTCTTTAGCCCTAGTCTTCTTCGACTTAGGTGTTACTTTTTCCTCAGGTAAATCTAAAGTATCTTCAACCTGTGCAGCTAGAAAAAAAGGAATAACCAGAAAACATAATATAATTGAATACCTTGACATAAATTACCGTTAATAATTGGTTAAAAGAAAGCAAAAGCCCTTATTTTGCCACATTAATGTGTTATTTTTGCAGCGTTTTTGCCAGAAAACCACACGTTTTGTAACGAATATTCGAATGAAAATTCAACTCTATATAGCTTCGCTGGTGGCGTAGCCTACTAGGAAAAGAATATTCATGGTAGCAAAAATACACCTTTATAATTGTTAGGCTATAAAATTGTGCCATTTTTAAATACAGACTCCATGCATACGTCAGTTGATATACAAGCATTAAACGAAAAAATCTATATTGAAAGTGCCTTTGTCGAGACACTTTATACTGAAACAAGCAAAGTCATTGTTGGCCAAAAGCACATGATCGAAAGGCTGATGTTAGGACTTTTGGCTCAAGGGCACGTACTCTTAGAGGGGTTACCTGGTTTAGCAAAAACATTAGCCATAAAAACCTTGTCTACTGCGGTAGATGGTCAGTTTAGTCGTATTCAGTTTACACCAGATCTATTGCCGGCGGATATTCTAGGAACCATGATTTACAACCCGGCTAAAAATGAATTTACCGTCCGTAAAGGACCCATTTTTGCCAATTTTATCCTAGCAGATGAGATCAACCGGGCTCCGGCCAAAGTACAAAGTGCTTTGCTAGAGGCAATGCAAGAGCGCCAAGTAACGATTGGCAAAACAACCTATAAACTGGAAGAACCCTTTCTGGTATTAGCTACGCAAAACCCGATTGAGCAAGAAGGAACTTATCCACTTCCTGAAGCACAGGTGGATCGTTTTATGTTGAAAGTGAAAATCACTTATCCTTCAAAAGAAGAAGAGCGTGAAATCATGCGCCAAAACATCCTTGGTAATTCCTTCAGCAAAGTGGAGAAAGTAGTAAAACCTGCCGAAATTATGAGAGCTCGAAAGACGGTGAGGGAAGTTTATATGGATGAAAAAATTGAACGCTACATCATTGACATCGTTTTTGCAACAAGGAACCCTTCGGATTATGGTTTAGAAGAGTTATCTACACTTATAAGTTATGGCGCATCTCCTAGGGCTAGTATTAACTTGGCCAGAGTCTCTAAAGCTTATGCTTTCTTAAAGAGAAGAGGCTATGTCATTCCTGAAGATGTTCGTTCTATATGCCATGATGTGTTGCGCCACCGTATTGGTATAACTTACGAGGCAGAAGCAGAGAATATCACTCAAGAAGATATTATCAATAAAATCTTAGACGCCGTCGTTGTGCCTTAAAATATACGAACACCAAATAGTTTTTTGTTCGTAAAAAAAGCTAGTTTTTTTCTTCTATTAACGAAGAGAAAAAACGATAAATAGCAATTAAAGTATTGCTAGATTGTTTGGGGATTAACAATTTTAAAATCAACTTTGTACAATGAAATTGTAATCGTTATTTTTAAGGTAATTACTTACCCAAATGGGGAATAAATTTACCTAGTACTAATTATAAAGGAGGCTTATTCTTTAATCTTTAAGCTACATTGGTAAAACAAAGTCCGAAAATTCTCGTATTATTGGGAGATAAGGAACAGCTCATTAGCATTTTTCGTTTGACTAACGAAAAAAATGTTCCTACTTATTCGCTTGAAAGTGATTCTTCAAGCCTACTATAACGTGAATCTAATCTTTCAATAATGGAAACAATGAGGACTTTTGGCCGCATTGTAGTCGGCCTATTGATTTTTGTGCCTAGTCTAGTGCTAGCACAATTTCAGGAACTGCAAAGTTTATCAATGTCTTTTGATAATCCTAGTGAAGTACAAGTAAAGTACTATCAAGGATTTGTAAATGATGTGCATGACGTTGTTCTCGCCCTTGGCTTTGATGGTGAGGTGTATAAAGGAATGGTTCGGTATCAACGAAGCGGAGAAATTCTTTATCTTAAAGGAAGAAGAGAGCATAAACAACTCTATTTGGAAGAGTTGAATGACAAAGGAGAAACTTGTGCCTTGATTTCTGGAAAATTATCTATTGGCCATTTCGAAGCAGACTGGGAGAATATAGACAAAACGGTTTCTTCGCATTGGAAATTGAAAGAAACGAAGCTAAACACTATTGACAATCAGTATTGTGGGGAAGATAAATGGATTTATTGCTACAAAGGTAAACTAGGAACGATATCAGCCCAAATTATCCTTCAAAAAACCAATGCCAATTCACTGGTAGGTACAGTTTATACAGAAGGAAAACAAGATAATTTGCATCTGATTGGAGAGTACCGAAAAGATAAGAGTATTCATCTCGTCATCAGAGATGATAATCGACAAAATATAGGAACTATTGAGGGGCGCATTGAAAATGCTGGGACTTTTCAAGGTACATTTCAAGAAGCAGACGGACGTGCCGCTACGATGAAATGGGATTTAGAAAAGACATTTCCTATCTCCTGTATTGAGTATGCAGATTTTGCCTCCTCTTTTTCGGCAGTTTATCCGGCATTAGATGATAATCGAGCGTTCAATGATTATATTTACAAGGAGGTAAAAAAGTGGATGACACAGACGAGGCAAGAAACCTTGAAATCCTTGGTGAAAAGTGGAGAACAGCATCCTAAAGATAGATTTTCTAAACAAGCTCACGCTTGGGTCGAAATCACCCATGTTTCTGAAAATATCGTTAGTGGATACTTGGTAGGAAACAATACTTGGGAGGGGAATTATTTTAAAACCTTCAACTTTGATTTGGAACTAAACACAAGTTTAGTCAACAATGATTTATTCGAAACAAGCCCTGTTTTTCAAACCTTTGTAAAGGAAACCATTACAGAACGGTTGAAGCAGCTACCATATTATAAAGAGCCAGAATTTCAAGGATGGTTAGGTCAACAAAAATTTGATCAGGCAGTTATCAAGCAAGGAGGGATAGAATTTTGTTCGGAACATCACGCTAGCTATGGTGTTCAAAAAGCGACAATTAGCTATCAAGCATTAAAGCCTTACTTAAAAAACGTGCATCGTCTAGTTTTACGATAGATCTTTTGTTTTTGCCTAATTTATACTTAAGGATAAACGCTTGTCAAATTTTGGCAAACTCATGTAGAACTTAAATAGCAGCAAAGCTGTATTAGGCAATTACCCAATAAGAATGGACACGAAGGAACTACTTAAAAAAGTACGGAAAATAGAGATTAAGACGAAGGGTCTGAGTAGGCACATCTTCTCAGGAGAATATCATAGTGCCTTCAAGGGTAGAGGTATGTCTTTTAGCGAAGTTCGGAATTATCAATATGGTGATGATGTTCGAAATATTGATTGGAATGTAACAGCCAGATACAATGAGCCTTACGTCAAAATATTTGAAGAAGAACGTGAACTAACGGTCATGCTCTTGGTTGACATTAGCAAGTCTGCCATTTTTGGTTCTACAGCCCAGATGAAGAGCGAAATATTAACGGAGATATGTGCGGTATTGGCCTTTTCGGCAACGACGAACAACGATAAAGTCGGGGTTATTTTATTTTCCTCAAAAATTGAATTGTTTATTCCTCCAAAGAAAGGTAAAAGACATATTCTCAGGATTATACGTGAGTTGATTGAACATGAACAGGACGAAAAAGGTACGGATATTGCAAAAGCTTTGCGTTATTTCAATAATGTGATGAAGAAGCGTTGCATTGCCTTTGTTCTTTCTGATTTTATGGCAAAGGATTATGAAGACCCCTTGCGCATTGCTTCGAGGAAGCATGACATTACAGCCATTCACCTTTTTGATAAGGCAGAAAAAAAATTGCCAAACGTTGGTTTACTTAGAGTAGAAGATCCTGAAACTGGTGAAATGCTTTGGATTGATACTTCTTCTCGGTCAACGAGAGAGAAATACGAAGCATGGTTTGAAGAAAATTTTAATTATTTTAAAAATGTTTTTAATAAAAGTGGAGTGGATACGGTGAGTATAGAAACCAGTGAATCCTACGTCAAAGCCCTTATTCGGTTTTTCAAAAAACGCCACTAAAACAAGCTAAATTATTGATTTCTAATTAATAATTATTGATATTTGCCCGCATAATGAAAAATTTCTTTTGGATTATTATTCCTTTCTTTGTCCTAAATTCCATTCAGGCACAGATCAATGTTTCTGCTGTTTTTGACAGTACTCAAATGATTATTGGTGATCAAACTGATTTACATCTAAATGTTAATCAACCTAGTGCCTCTAAAGTGCTTTACCCTACCCTATCAGCAGAATCGCTTGGAAATTTTGAAATTATTGAAGTTGGGCCTATTGATACCTTGAAGCGTGAACCAGAGTTGATTACTCAGCAAAACATCACGGTATCAGCTTATGATTCAGGCTATTATCAGATTCCACCTCTTCCTTTTACTATCGTTAGACAAAATGGGCGAAAAGATACTATTTTTTCTGCTCCTGCGGCGATGATCGTTCAAACCATAGAAGTGGATACCTCAGTTATAGCACCCATAAAACCAATTATAAAACAAGGATATACGAGGGAAGAGATCACCAACTATTTACTTGGTGTTGGGGTTATTATCTTACTTGGTCTTTTTATTTATTATTGGATTAAACGATACAATAAAGAAGAAGAGGTGGAGGAAGAAATCGTTATCATTCCAGCACACGAAACGGCGATAAAGAAACTTGAAGAGTTGAAGAAAGCTAAGCTTTGGCAAAATGATCAACTCAAAGAATATTATTCTCAATTGACTTATATTGTGCGAGAATACCTAGAAGGGAGATATGAGATAAGAGCTTTGGAATCAACTACATCAGAGATTTTTCAAGAGCTTAAGCGAGAGAATTTTTCTCAAGAGTTGAAAGACCAACTTAGGAAGGTTCTTCAATCTGCCGATTTGGTGAAATTTGCTAAAGCTGCACCTACGGCGGAGTTGCACGTCAATGCTATGAATGTTGCAGAAGATTTTATCCTAAAAACTAAGCAGGTAATTCAATGGATAGAAAATCGAGATACGGAGCCATCAAACGGTGAGTCCAAGTCTCCTACTACCTAGAAATCGCCTGAAATTTTTCTTGAGCCGCTGATTTTATTCTCGGAACCCGATATTATTTCCAAAACTACCCCATTGAACCCAAGGCAAAAGCCCTTATTGAAATGTTTGAACTGACCAATATAGAATTTGCTAACCCAATTTTTACCATCCTACTCGGCCTTCTGCCGATATTAGGGATGTACTACTTTTATCAAGGAAAAAAGAGACATGCCTCCTACAAACTTTCAAGCCTAAAAGCCTTCGAAGGAAGTAGTTCCTTGCGTGGCAAACTTCGATTAATTTTACCACTATTGCGATTGTTAGCCTTAGGGGCGCTTATCATTGCTTTAGCTCGACCTAGAGCTACCCTCAAGGAAGAGGAAGTAAAGGCAGAGGCCGTGGATATTATTTTGGTTACTGACTTGTCTAGCAGTATGTTAGCAAGGGATTTCAAACCAGATCGATTAGAAACGAGCAAAGAAGTTGCTATTGATTTTATAGAAAAACGAGAATATGATCGACTAGGACTTACTGTTTTCGCTGGAGAAGCTTTTACCCAATGCCCCTTGACGACGGATCATGATGTGGTCAAGGAATTTGTTAGTTCTTTAAAATGTGGATTGCTTGAAGATGGAACGGCGATTGGTCTAGGCTTAGCTTCTGCCTTGAATCGATTGAAGGAAAGCGAAGCCAAAAGTAAGGTCGTTATTTTATTGACAGATGGAGAAAATAATGCAGGGGAATATGTCAAACCCTTAACCGCTGCGGAAATCGCTAAAGAATTGGGTGTCAAAGTGTACACTATTGGTATTGGAACCATTGGTCAAGCCTATGCCCCTATTGGACGAAGGAATGACGGGCAATACGTTTTCGGTTATACTCGCGTAAATATTGACGAAGACTTACTCAAGCAAATAGCAGGTCAAACGGGTGGCCGCTACTTCCGCGCGACAGACAGAAAACAGCTTGAAGAAATATACGAGGAGATTGATCGCCTTGAGAAAACCAAAATTGAAGTAACGACGATAAAGCGCTATACTGAAATGTTTTATCCTTGGTTAATTCTAGGCTTAATTTTACTAGGAATCGAAGTTTTATTACGATACACCATTCTTAGAACCATTCCATAAATTATTTCTTTAAGATTAGACTGCCTGTTTGCTAGAGAAGGTGATCTACAGCAAGGGGCTAAAATCTCTTGATTCTAGAAAACAACGTAGAAAAATTTCCATAGAACCATGTTTCGTTTTGAACATCCAGAATATTTGTATTTGCTACTAGGCATTCCTGTCTTGCTGATTTTCTTTGCTATAACTAGAGCATTGAAACGAAAGGCAATGGAAAAACTAGGCGATCAATATATTATTGATCAATTGATGCCAAGCAAATCTAAGTATAGAGACACGATCAAATTTTTCATCATTACACTTGCTTTTGCTTTGCTTTGTATCGCTTTTGCCAATCCACAAATGGGTGCCAAAAGAGAAAAGGTGAAACGAAAGAGTGCCGATATATTCATTGCGCTCGATGTCTCCCACAGTATGATGGCACAGGATATTCGCCCGAATCGAATGGAAAGGGCCAAGCAGTTTATGCACAAACTCATTGACGGTCTAAAAGGAGAACGAATAGGAACCATTATTTTTGCAGGAAATGCCTATTTGCAAATGCCGTTGACGACAGACTACTCTGCTGCTCAGCTTTTTATAAAAAGCGCTAGTCCGAAAATGGTTCCCTCCCAAGGAACAGCCATTGGGGAAGCGATAGACATGGCCTCCGATGCTTTTGAGCAAGATAATAAATATCACAAGGCCTTAATCATCATCACGGATGGAGAAAATCACGATGAAGCAGCCGTTGCTTTAGCGAAGGAGGTAGGAAAAGAAGGTATGCTCGTTTTTACCGTAGGTGTAGGTACGCCTTCCGGTGGTCCTATTCCAACTTCTTCTTTTGGTAGAAATGAATACAAAAAAGACAAACAAGGAAATCTCGTCATTTCGAAATTGAATGAAATAATGCTGACAGAGCTTTCTTCGGCTGCCAATGGCGAGTATTACAATATTGCAGAAGGCGACGAAATCATTGAATCGCTCCGAAAGCGCATTGAAAAGTTGGAAAAACAAGAATTCGAACAACGGTCTTTCACGGAGTTCGAAAGCTACTTCCAATACTTTTTAGCATTAGCTATTTTATTATTGATTTTCGAATTTATGATGGCTTATAGAAGAAACGAATCTAGAAAAAAACGAGATCTTTTCGGCATCTAGTAACGTTGGCTTCAGCCGACAAGTTGCGTTAATAGTTCCTTATCCCTAGGTACTTGCGACTAGCACATCGTGAACAAATTATCGATAATTTTAGAGTATCTATAAGTTATTAGCTTTCATCCTTCTTCTAGTAAGCTATTTTTGAGCGAAGCGACGAAAAAAACTAGTGTCTGAACGAAAAAGGCAACTTTTAGAAAAAAAGTAGAGATTTCGCCATCTGGACAATGCGGGAAGGTATAGCGCTTAGCCTTGGCCTGATGGCTTAAAACATCTCCTAACTGCCTAATATTATATTCCTTGCTCAAGTCGTCAGGCCAGACCATGCCACAAGGCAACCCCGGCACTGTCCAGACGACAAGGCCAGATCATTGCTTTTATCACCTTTTTCGTTCAGGCACTAACTAGCCGCTTGTGGAATACGTATCGTGAGCGCATTCACTATAAGTGAAAACAGGTATTCAGAGGGCAACCATGAAGGTTTGCCCCTACGGATTTCAGGGTAAAGGTAGTCGTCTGCATCTATAAAAATGAAGCGATAAACTCTAGAAGAAAGTCTCCCGAAAACAAAAACCTAAACCCTGAGTAGGGGCAATCCTTCATGGTTGCCCTAGGAAGGAAGGTAATTCCTGGCATCTGACTCCTATTTTGTAGCGCAGTGATCAAAATTCTTAGAAGCTGTCCAAATCAACTAATTCCAATCGAGCCCCAAGGTAACAGAAACGGTATTGTTGGTCAGCTCCAACGTCGGAGGATAATCCGTTAAAGAACCTAGATTAAAAAGGGGCGTTTGTCCCATGACTTCAAAAGAATTATTTCCATCATCATCCTTAAAAACAATGGAAAAATTAGTGTTTTGCGGTAAAAAGCAAGTACTAGTACATGACCAGTAACTAGGGAGGTCATTTTCAGTAAAATTATAATGAATGTTACCATCGTTGGTGATAAAATTGTTATTACCATCAGTAATGGCAAAACTAAGATCTGGGCCATCAGAAGGATCCCAACAGTTGTTACAAGAAGGAGGAAGATTTGGAAGACTGTTTATCGTTATCGTTGCGATTCGTCCAATAACATTATTGTTATTAGAAAGATTAATGCTTTCTTCTTGGGTAGAAGTGCCATCATAGTTAGTGGCCGTTAAGGTTATGGTATAGCGCCCACCAGTTTCATAGACATGATAAGGATTGGGCTCTACAGAAGATTTTCCATCGCCGAAATCCCAATGAAAAGACAAGGCATTTTTGGAATTATTAGAAAAATAGACCGCACAAGGCGCCAAGCAATTTTGATTAGACATTGTAAAACTTGCTTCTGGCGGGTCTTCGGTACAAGCAATTAAAGTAAGTAAAGTAAAAACGAATAAGGATAAACGCATAAAATATTTTATTTTTTGTAGAGTTGAGGTCAAATTTAGAAAATAATATTAACTTTATGTTTAGGAAATAGTAAAAAACTACATTAAAAACTGCAATAAATTTTTCTTTTGTAATGGAATTTATTTTATTAGATGTTGATGTATCTCAAATATTCGACAAGATTGAGTCAAGTCCAATTTATAAATTTTTTCTTTTATTGACAGTAATTCTTACGATCCTTGGAGCATATGCTAAGGCGAATGGAAACGAAAATCCAAGGACTGTTTGGTATACTTCTTTAGGCTTGTTGTTTTTGATTTGTGCAGGTACTTTTTTAGTAATTTATTTTGATGTAAATGCAGATAATAAACATGAAAACTCTTTAAAAACTGCTGCTGTAAAAGTTTTAGAATACAAATCAACATTAGAACATGATCAAGAATTGGAGAATATCCTATTAAATATGTCTCCACTAGATGAAAATCGATTTGTTCGAGAAGTGAGAAAAAAAGATTCCTTGAAACTGGTTGATTTTGTGAATAAAAGGTTGGTAGATAGTGGAAAAAAAATGGATCAAGGTCAAAAACAGACTTTGATTTCTAGTGTTTTGCAAACAAGAAAAATGGAGGGATTAAAAGATGAAATGAGTATAGACTTTAAAATGAGAAGAGGTATATCCAAAATTTTGAAAGAATTTTCAAGAAGGAAAGATCTTTCAGGAGCAGTAAGGCTGTTAGTAAAATGGGGAATAGATCAGAATACGGCATTATATTCTTTTGATGGAAAAAATGGAATAAAACAACGCTTGTCAACTACTATCAAAACATATTTGATGGAAAAAATGTACAACATTAATCCTTCATCAAATATTACTATAGCCTTTATTGAATACAACTATCCAAAAATATCAAGTTTGGGATTTCAAAAATAATCG
Organism: Saprospiraceae bacterium; assembly: GCA_020631545.1. Taxonomy (GTDB): domain Bacteria; phylum Bacteroidota; class Bacteroidia; order Chitinophagales; family Saprospiraceae; genus JAHDHB01. Next base: position 21,911 of record JAHDHB010000006.1, read on the forward strand.
TACAACATGAAGCATAACTTTATTTTCGTTCTTTTTATAACATTAGCATCGTCATTACAGGCTCAAGAACCAATTCCTAATGACGAAAAAATAATAGAGATAGCAAGAGGGGAATTGGAAATTTTAGAAAGGTATATTACCATAATTTCAGATGTATCTGAAACGTCTTATACAGTCAAACAAGACATGATAGATGGAGCAATGGAACACTTTAGACCTGGCTCCAAAATACAAAAATCGAATTGTAGAACACGTCAAGTAGAAACACTTGAGGCAAGAACCTATTTTGAGCATTTAGCAGATTTAGGCCATAAATATGATACTATAAGGATAAACTTTTTGCCGAACAGTGTTGGGGAAATTATTAGTACAGGGTATAACAAATACAAATTGATAGGTGAAATAAAACAAAAATTCATCGGTTACATGAATGGTGTCGTGAAATATTCAGACACTACATTTAAAGATGTTGAGCTTTTTCTTCAATACAATGCTGAATTTGATGAATGGCGGATACTTATTGGAAATATTTCCGTAAAATTTACGAGTAAGTGCAAATAAACAGTGTCCTATGAAAAAAGCATTATTTTTATTGCTTGCTGCTTTGTTTTTATTTATAGACTGTTCTGCTCAAGAGAATCTAGAAAGAAAGAAGTTGAAAGACTTTTTAGACATCTATAAAAGAAGATTGAACTATTTTTATATGGTGAATCTTGATGCTGATCAAAAAGACATACGTGATAGATTTGAAGATCTTTTTACGAGCAAAGAATGTAACGTTCTTAATGACTTTTCTGATCTTAGTAAGAAGTATATGCCAATTCCTATGTATGTTAGAAATACGAAAATAGAGTTTAAAAACATTGGAGCAGAGCTAATTTTTGATACTGATCAATTTTATTACGATAAACAAGACAATAAATATAACGTTGTAATAAAAAAAATGCTTAAGAAAAATGGTGATGGGGAGAATTGGAAAATTTTCTGGCTAAACTTTGAAATTATTGATAATAATGCTGATTTAAAAATTCGTAAAATTACAAGGGATGTAGAACCCAAAGACGATGACGGAGATCTCGTAGTTAATGAACGTGATGGTTGTCCCACAGAAAAAGGTTCAGCCTTAACAAACGATGGTTGTCCTTTCAAAGGAAAAGATGAGGACAATGATAAATTTTACGATGATGAAGGTGATGATTGTCCTGGTGTTTTTGGCTTAGTAAGGGGATGTCCTGATACGGATAAAGATGGAATCATAGACAAAGAAGATAGTTGTCCTACACAAAAAGGATTTCTTAGGTTTAAAGGCTGCCCAGATACAGACGGTGATGGATTTCCTAATCATGAAGATGCTTGTCCAGGAGAATATGGTAAAGTAAAAGGATGTCCAGATCCCGATAAAGATAACCTAGTCGGTGACGAAGATAGATGTCCTGACGCATTTGGTAAACCAGAAACAAATGGCTGTCCAGATACGGACGGTGATGGAATTCCTGATGGTGTAGATGACTGTGAAACAGAGTACGGCCCAGCAAACACAAAAGGATGTCCAGATGCTGACGGAGACGGAGTACCGAATAAGGAAGATCTTTGCGATGAAGTAAAAGGCCCAGCAGAGACGCAAGGCTGCCCAGATACCGATAAGGACGGCGTGATAGATATACGGGACAAATGTCCGAGCGATTACGGAGAACCACGATTGGGAGGCTGTCCGGATAGTGATGGTGACGGTGTTATTAATTCAGAAGATGATTGTCCTGGTGAATGGGGAGACAAGGAGAATGGTTGTCCCAAAAAAGCCAAGGACTATAGAAAAGAAGGAAAAAAAGTTGAAAAACAAAGCCGCCAACGCGTGGAATTTTTAATTTCAGGTAGTGCCGTTTTTACGGAGTTTCCAGAGGCAGAAACGAATAACTTTGTATTGTGGGAAGGAAGAAACCAAGGATTCAAGGAGAATGGAAGCATGATAAACTATGGATGGAGTGCAGGATTGGGACTTCATTTTAATCCTACAAAAGTTTGGGGCTTAGGATTTAGGGGAGGCTACTACCAACATTTCTTTGATCATAAAGCTTGGAATAGAAATTTGGCCATCTATCATTATGACAACAACATAAATTACAAGGCAATCAGTACGGATCCAGCCACTTATGAAGGAGTTTATGGCTTGTTTTCTACCTTTTTTGGAAATTTAGATGGGCCTGCCCGATTCAAATTGGAGCCTTGGATTGGATTTTTGAAAGGCGATTTGAAGGAATCGGAAATTTCTACTCGAATCGACTATGACAACCAAAACGGTAAAAATATTGGCTTGAACATTAGTTATCCTTTTGCGTTGTTGTACGGAGGAGAGGCAGCAATGAGTTTTCGCGTCAGCAATAATTTTAGACTTGGGTTTGCTTGCTCTTTCTGGTTTTCAACATTAAATGTAGAGGATCAGAGGATAGATTTTGACACACAGGATGATTTTATCCTATACAATGAGCTTCAACTAAAAACCATTCAACCCTCCTTAAACCTAATCTTTCCCTTGAATGCTAAATCTCAGAATAAAAAACAAACGTAGCTGCTTGGGAAATATGGAGCCTAGAAAAATCGACCTGTACAAGCCTCAAAGGTAGAACGAACAAGCTATTCGAAGGGATTAGGTGTTTTTCTTAAAGGAAGTCATTGGTTGCGGTGCATCTGAGGGAAGGTTGTGGTGTTGGTGGTCGCGATGTAGACGAGAACATTCGCCTGATACTTTAGGTGTATGAGAAACGCAGTATGTTGCTAGTTCGCAAAATCCACGCTCCAAACGTACCACGAGGCTCATCCCTTTTGGTTAAGATTTAAATGACTGGAATCTGATGAAGCTACTAGTATCGCTGCTTTAGAGGCTTGTACTGATCGAGAAAAATCACGATAAAATTTCAGGGATTTTATGGAGGAATACAACGGCTAATCATTTCACCCTTTCAGGGTTTTTGGGTTGCCTAACTGAATTACTAACTATAATCCTGTCAACCTTTCAGGGTTCACTTCAAATTTGGATAAATAAGCCGAGTAAATCCCGAAGAGATGTAAGGATTATGGAAAAATAGAAGAACAACTTCTGGGCAAGCGACTATTGGAGAGAAACGAAGGCGGATAGATCGTTAAAAAAGGGTTAAAGTGAGTATTTGATGTATCAAGTTATACCATTTTATCATTAAATTACTAGGGAATTATCGCTTTGAGAATTTCAAGGGCGAAAAATAGATTTTGGAGAAAGATGAAGAGATATTTTTTGACGAGTATTTTGATGATGGGCTTTGTTTTTAGCCTATTAGCTCAAGGAGAAGCCGCATTAATTCGTAGCGGAAATAAATCGTACACTTCGAAGAATTACACCGTTGCCGAAGATAATTATAGGAAGGCTTTGGATGTTAATGCAACGAATTTCAAAGGGGCTTATAATTTAGGAAATAGCGTTTTTGAACAAGAGCGGTATGAAGAAGCCGTGAAGCATTTTGAAAACGCGGCGGTCTTGGCTAAAGACAAGGAATCGAAAGCAAAATCTTTTCATAATTTAGGAAATGCTTTTCTAGGATTGCAAAAGTACCAAGAAAGCGTAAATGCTTACATTGAAGCTTTAAAGAACAATCCTAAAGACATGGAAACCAAGTATAACTTGGCTTACGCTCGTACGAAATTAAAGGAACAACAGCAGGATCAAGATCAGGAAAAGCAAGATGAGGATCAAGAGAATAAAGAAGATCAGGATCAAGAGAAGGAAGACGAAAATAAGGAGGAGCAAGAACAAAAAGACCAAGAGCAAAAAGAACAGGAGGAACAGAAAAAGCAGGAACAACAGCAGCAGAAAGATCAAGAACAACAACAGCAAGAGCAAAAGGAGCAGCAAGAACAGAACAAGCAAGACCAGCAAAAGGCGCAACCGCAAAATATGAATCTACAAGAAGCCATGAAGATCTTAGAAGTCATGGACAATGAGGAGCAAAAGGTACAGCAGAAAATGCGCAAAGGAACAGGAAAACGGAATAAGTCTGATAAGGACTGGTAGCGGTAAAGAACGGAGGAGAAAGGAAAATGGAGAATTTTTGTGGGCTTTGGTGATAATTTTGAAGAATAGAGGCGTATTTTTGCGCTCATGTTTATATGATTAATGCTGCTCTTAAGCGATCAAGGGTTTACGAGAAGTATGACTAGCTAATGAGGTAAAACTTAAACTTTTAATTAGTAAATATTAACTATGAACAAGCGGATCATCATGTGGGTGTGTTTATTGCTACCGACATGGATTTTGGCTCAACAGGAAATCCGTTTTACTGTCCAGATTTCGGGGGGAGATACTATTGGACTCTATGAACATCTTGATATACAGTATAAAATAGAAGGAACAGATTATAAGGATTTTCAGCTTCCCGAGTTTTCGGGCTTCGACATCGTTTCTGGTCCTTATCAATCTACGTCTATTTCCTATGTAAATGGAGTTATGTCTAGAGAGACAACCTATACCTATCGCCTTGTAGCAGAAGAGGAAGGTACTTTTGTTTTTCCTCCTGCAAGCATTTTGGTTGCTGAAGAGTTACTAGAAACTCAAGTTGTAGAGATTACGGTTGTCGAAAATGGGATTAGCAAACCAAAACAACTGAAAGAAAAGAAGTTTAGAACTCCAATGCCGGCCCCTTTACCAAGAGAACGATTTAAAGACACAAAAATCTATTCGATTTAAGCTTATGTCCATGAGGAATCCCACTAGGGAAGAAAGAACACCCGTATTGAGAAAATTACTGTTATTGATTGGGCTGGTTAGTCTTTTGGCTGTTCCTACTTGGGGTCAACGAGCCAAAGTCGACCTCAAAGTGAAGGTAGATGCCAAACAAGTGGTTTTAGGTGATTATTTTACGGCTACCTTCGTTGTCGAAAATGGGGAAGCTAGCTCCTTTAAACCACCAAATTTTGCCAATTTCCTAGTACTGGATCAAGGTTCTGGTACGAATATGTCTATTATAAATGGTGTGGTATCAAGAAGCAGCAGCTATACTTATACCCTTCAACCCAAGAAGGTAGGTAAGTTTTACATTCGTCCCGCTGTGGCCAAAATAGGCCGAAAAACCTACAAAACTAAGTCTATACAAATAGAGGTTGTAAAAGGAAAACAAGGCAGCCAAAGTGATTTAGCTACTAGATTGGAAGATGGAACGGGTATTTTTATCCGAGCAGAATTGGATACTTCAAAAGCTTACTTTGGCCAACAAATCCCCGTTACTTACCGCATTTATTCTAATGTTGGAAACTTTCAGCATGATGTAATTGAAGATCCTGAATTTCCTGGCTTTTATGCAGAGCGCATCCGTCGTTTCTACAATGATGTACAAGGAGAAGTTATCAAAGGGGTTTCCTACAAAACACAAGTGATCCGACGCTATGTGCTTTTTCCTCAAAAAACAGGCGTCTTAAAAATACCACCACTTACCGCCCGTGTAGCGGTTCCCCTTCGCCAACGCTGGCAAACTTATCGAACCGTTATTCAAAGTGAACCTCAAACTATTACAGTAAATTCCTTGCCGGAGAATGGAAAACCGGACAATTTTTCTGGTGCCGTTGGAAATTATGAAATGGTAACTAGGCTTGGAAACTCGACGGTGACCACGGATGATGCGATTACCTTTCAAATGGAAATCCTAGGAGAAGGAGACATCAAGCAAATCCAAGCACCGGACTTAGGTTTACCGAAGGATTTGTTTGAGGTTTATGAGCCTACTTCCAACGAGGAATTTTATGAGCAAGATGGTTTACGAGCAGGAAAAAAGGTATTTGAATACATGATTCTTCCTAAAAAACCAGGTAATTATAAATTTACACCAGCCTTTTCCTATTTCCATGCAGATGAATCTAAGTATGTGACACTGAAGGATCAAGTCTATGATATTGATGTAGGAATGGGAAGTAATCCGAATGCTTCTGGTCGGATAAAAAAGGAAACAGCTACAGCGAAAAAGGAAATACGGTTCTTAAAAACAAAAACCTCGCTTTCAAATAGTAGCCATCACTTTGTTGGTTCCGCTTTGTTTTGGGGCTTGTTTGCCATTCCATTTATTTTTCTTTTAGGAATTGCTAGGGCTAAGCGCAATCAGATCTTGGATAACAACATTGATGAAGTTATCTTCAAGCAGAAAAGAGCGAACAAGGAAGCATTAAAACGACTTTCTAAAGCTAAAAAATTGCTCGACAATAAGCAAAATAAGGAGTTTTACAAGGAAATCTCTGAAGCGCTTTGGGGTTATATTGGGGACAAATTGGACATGCCTGTTTCCGAACTTTCTAGGGATAATGTTCAAGAAAAATTGACCACTAAAGGCGTCAATTCTGTACAAATAGAAGAGCTTCTTGGGCTTTTTAATACCTGTGATATGGCCTTATTTGCTTCAATGGAAAATGAAGAAGAACGTCAAAGTACTTATCAGAAAGCAATGGAGGTGATTTCTGAAATGCAAGAGCAACTGTAACGTTGGCTTCAGCCGACAAGTTGCGTTAGTCTGAACCCTATTAGTATGTAAGAAGTCAAGTCTTGCACAGGTATAGAGTAAAGAGACTTTTTGTTTTTCCGAAGGAAAAACTTACGTCATATGTCAGTCTCTCTACGCTATACTATCTACCCTCTACTATAATAGCGGCTCTGCCGCGTTAGGATCTAACCGGTCTATAATTTTGAGTAGCGAAAACCAAAATACATGAATCAACGAATGGTGGCATTGAATTTTTTAGCTCAAGTCCAAGGAAAAAAAGCATGGGGTATCATGATGTTCCTGTTATTCGGATATATTTTGGCAGGAGCCAATGATCTTCAAGTCGAATTTCAAAAAGGAAATCAGTATTACGAAAAAGAGGATTTTGACAAAGCCATCACGGCCTATGAAAGTGTTTTGCAAAAAGACGTTACTTCCAAAGAGTTACACTACAACCTTGGCAATGCCTATTTCAAAAAACAAGCACTTGGGAAGGCGATTTTGAACTATGAAAAAGCTTTATTACTAGCGCCTCGTGATGCCGATGTCTTGCACAATTTGGAAATTGCAAAAGCAAGAAGATTGGATGAAATTAGTGCTCTTCCTCCATTTTTCCTTTTTAGTTGGTGGCAAGGATTGAGAGATAGCCTCTCTCCTACTGCTTGGGGAATTCTTTGCTTATTAGCCTTATGGCTCGCGGCAGGAGGTTTTGCTGGTTGGTTGTTTTTTACCATAAGACGTCAGAAAAAGTGGAGTTTTCTAGGAGGTCTCACTAGCTTTGTGCTGATGCTTTTATTTCTTTCATTAGCCTTTTCCCGCCTATCCTATGTCAAAGACAGTGGGCAAGCGATACTCATCGAAAAACAAAATAAACTGTATAGTGGTCCAGATACTGATAGCCCAGCTATTTTGACGATACATGAAGGGACTAAAATGGAAATTTTAGACCAAATTGGAGATTGGCAAAAAATACGTTTGGTGAATGGTGAACAAGGCTGGCTTCCTGTAGAGGCCTTGGGGAAAATTTAATTTTCGAGGTAGCGACCTTCCCGTTTTGTGAGCTTGGTTGGTGTTGGTTTGCAAAAAATGGAAAGTCTTAGAAAAGCATACTGCCTCACCTAAAACCGTCCATTTTTTGCTTCCTGCTGCATCTTCCCGCAAAACAGGATTATTGCTCATACTTTTCTAGCAAAGCGAACAAAATTCATCCTTACTTAATTCTACCCAAATGTAGAATACGACCACCTGTTTGGTTAACTGGGCTAACACTCTTTCCAATGACAATTCCATCTTCAGGCGCAAAATATTCCCTGATCAAGTTTCCAAAAACATCTCGAATGATGGCTATAGAATCGCCTTTTTTCACACGATCTGTGAGATTTACGGGGACAGTTAATAAACCGCCGGTGTCCGTATAAATCCAGACGGAGCTTTTACAAATAACAGATTCTTCTTCTGGCTGTTCTATTTCATCCTCCGTCATTTCTAAATAGGAAAGCGTATTGTGAATACCCGATATGCCACTCCGTATCATTTTCTTTTGGAAGGTGTTAGGGTTACCAACCTCAAGTGTTATTGCAGGTATATCCAACTCATCTGCTGCACCTCGTAGAGTACCATCAGAAGGAGGATTGTGGACAATAATCTGAGCATTTTGCAATAATGCTAATTTTCTAGTAACGGGATGTTTCATATCTGCCCGTATATAGTAAGAGTTTATCCTACCAAAGCTAGCAGTATGTAAATCAAGTAAATAATCAAAGTGTTTTACGATGCGATTTACAAAACGGTAGGCATAAACCTGACTGACGTTGCCATCTTTTTTTCCCGGCATGATGTGGTTGAGATCTACCCCATCGTTAAAACGTCTCTTTTTGCGTAAAAAAGCGGGAATATTGGCAATAGGAATGCCTATGATTACCCCTTTTAACTCCTTGACGTCGATTTCGTTGAATAAGCGTTGAATGACGGGTATGCCGTTGAGTTCGTTACCGTGTACGGCTGCGGTAAGGCCAAGTATTGGGTAATCTTCCTTGCCCCTAGCGACCATTATGGGAACGCTAACGGGTTTACCTAGGCCGTCAGAAATAATTTTTAACCAAAAACATCGAATACTTTGCTTTGGAGTATCCTCTAGGTTAAAGGTTTCTATGGTTGGAATATTTGTTTGCATAATTCTGTTGTACTGCGTCAAAAATGAGGTCAATGGTTTGTTGGAGAACCGGACGTCCTGTTTGTTTTTCTGCTTGAGGAAAACCTCCAATACTTAAGGTATTGATTTCCGATAGAACACGTTTTCCATCGTCATCTACGAGGGTATCAGCACCGAAAATGAGGATACCTTCCTTCAGTAGTTTTGGGCTAATGGCTTGAATAATATCATTTTCTTCGGGAGTTATTTCCGCAAGAATAGATTTTCCTCCTTGGGCTACATTGCACAACCAGGAGTCTGGGGCAGGCAACCGTAAAGAAGCCGCTAGTATCTGGCCATTTACCACAATAATACGTTTATCTCCTTGACTAACATTTTTCAAAAACTTCATCGCTAAGAAGCCATCACGTTCTAACTCTTCTTGAATTCCTTGAAGGTAGGATAGAATTGGATACTCTTGGTTTCCTACAAATAGTCGACCCTGAGTTATCTTGGCAATTCCTTTTCCTCCGTATTCTCTTAAGGGTTTGATTACTATTGGAAACTGCTTTGCATATTCAAGTATAGCTTCAATAGAATAACAAAGCTTCATAGGAGGACAATAGTCGGGAAAATTACTTAAAAATGCTTTCGTACTCGTATTTTTAATGCCTAGCGGATGATTGATGATAATTTTGTCATTGGCCATATGGGCTAAGTAAGATAGAAACTCATCCGAAACGGGGCGAGGTAGACGTAGTAAAATAATGTCATAGTCTGTTAGATCAACAGCCTGAAGATTTTCCAAAAACTGTTTTCCATCTTCTTGAAAAGAAAAAGACTCATCTGCTTGATGAACAAGTAGTTTTGTTGTGTTTAACGTTTGAAAAAAAGGTGCATTTTCTAAATTCCCACGACTAGCAATATCGATTTTATCGCATTGAGGATGGGAAGCAAGTTTAGCCATAAGGGCATACAGCGAATTTTCCTTGCTGTGGCGCCGATGGTCGGTTAGGGCTAAAAACGAATACTTTTTCATACCTTGGTACATTAAAGGAATGTGGAGTCCACTTTTAAAGCATTGATTAAAAATGGTTTGAACAATATTTTAAAGAATGGACTCAAAGGTTATAAAGAAATTTCATTTAGTAAAGTAGGGTCGTTGTTTAGCGATTTAAACAAGCGCATTTTGAATTTCCCCTTTGTATTGTAAAGGTTTTTGCACATTTTATCAATGGCAATCATGGAAAGAATCGTTTGAATGTAAGCTTCAATCAAGTCATCTAAGCCTAAACCGAGCTTATTAAAATCTCTTCTATCCATGAGCATTAGTCTATTGGCATCACTACTCCATTGATTATCATCCAATTTTATGGATAAGTTCGTACCCAACATTTTCCAAGAATCACTACCGGAGGTGATTTCATCTGCAAGGGGAGAAGGGGTACGCCTAGAGTAAACACATAAGGGTTTGATGCCTTCTGGAGTAGAACTTACCATCATTCGTAGATCGGTAACGTAAGTTTCTCCCTTTGTGTTGGGGATGGTTCCAACATGATAAAACTTGCCTTTTTCACCACTTGAGCTCCAGTTATAGTTACCAATTAAGCTTTGTACGATAAAACGTTGATAGTCTATGTCTTGTTTCATAAAACTTTCCAGCTCCCGTTCGTTTATAATAGTAAAAACGCCTTGTCCTGCATTGCTGTAAGGAATTTTTATAACGGCTTGTCCGCCCATTTTATTTACCCAAAGCGGAATTTCTTCTTTACTGATGTCCCAGATAGTTTCTGGCGTAATGATTTGTAAGCCATGTTCCGCAAGTTCTGCATTGTAAAGATCATAAGCCTTTGCTGCAACCATTTTATTTCTGCCTCCAGCCAAGCAAGCTACAATGGGATTGAGAATCTTAGTACGAGAGTGAAGAGGAAGACGATTCCAAGGTCGTTGAGTAACATATCGGAAAACGGCACGAAGGCGATGCCATTGGCCATCTAGGTAGACATGTAAAAAGCTGTTTTCGAGTTTAATATGATCGTTGTCCTTTTCATTAAAAAATGGAACTAAGAGCACTTCTTCTTTAAAAACATCGGCAATGATAGCAGCATAACCGGATGTTTCCATATAGTTTTTGTCATATAGGACGGCGAGCCGACCCTCTATCTTAGCAACGCCCCTTTTGGGTTTCAAATAAGGCTTGAATGTGCGTTCTATTAGTAAACGATAAGAACCATCTTCCTTGTTATCATCCACGAGGGGCATGGATTTTTGGCCGGAAGGGCATGAGTTATTTTCAATAACAACCATTCGACGATTACCACCAGCAGAAGTAGAATTGATCAAATCTGCTCCACACCAAAGGAAATATTTGCATTGATAACTTAGAATTTCTTCTAGTTTTTCTTTGGAAACCTTGGGATGTAAGTGACAATAACGACTGATTATTCGTTTTTTATCGAGATTGAGAAAAAAATTGACCATCGGGTGGATAGTAGCGTTTAACGCTTTGGGATACCAATGGTTTTCGCCAATGAAAGAGCCGGGTGTTACGACTTCTATTGTTTTTTTCATTTTCAATGGTTACGAGGTAAACGTAAAATTTGTTAAAAATAGGATCTAATGAAAAATGGCCAGCTCCAGCAGATGAATTTAACGAAGAATATTCATTAAAAAAATGGTTGTCAAGCTTTTACTAGCTTTAAAATACAACGCAAAAATCTGCTGGAGCTGACCATCTTTGTTCACTCCAAAATGCAAATAAAGATATGTACAAAAAGAGGACTTTTGCAACTTTTTTATTTTAATAAATCGATTTTTTTTGATTAAAAACTAGGGATTTCCTAAGAAATGGTTAATTCTTTCCATTTTATTTAAGCTGCCAAGGCAAATTCCTATCTTTGGGTAGATTCTAGGGATAAACTAGATACGTTTTGAACTTATTTAGTGAAGTTCTGGTTTAATAAGAAATAACTCGGGGATGAAGTACCTATTGCCGAGTCATCGTTGTCCAATATTTTTCAAAACTAAAGAGTAAGCCATGGCTGACATCATTCAGCTACTACCGGATCATATCGCGAATCAAATTGCGGCAGGAGAGGTTATTCAACGACCAGCTTCCGTAGTCAAAGAGTTGATGGAGAATGCGATAGATGCAGGAAGTACAGAGATTAAATTGGTGATTAAAGAAGCCGGTAAGGTTTTGGTGCAAGTGATCGACAATGGTCATGGCATGTCAGATACGGATTTGCGGATGAGTTTTGCGCGTCATGCGACTTCCAAAATTCGTAAAGCGGAAGATCTTTTTAGCATTAACACGATGGGTTTTCGTGGGGAAGCGCTTGCCTCTATTGCTGCTGTGGCACAAGTAGAAGTGCGTTCGAAGAGAGCTGAAGATGAACTAGGGACAAAAATCGTAATTGAAGGATCAGAGATAAAAACGCAGGAGCCTTGTCAGTGTGCAAATGGGACAACTTTTTCGGTGAAAAATTTATTTTTTAACATTCCTGCTCGACGTAAATTCTTGAAATCGAACTCGGTGGAGATGAACAACATCCTTAGTGAGTTTCAACACATCGTTTTAGCACATCCAGAAATTTTCTTTTCCTTACATCATAATAATTCAGAAATGTATCACTTGCCTGCTGCCAAAATAAGGCAGAGGATCGTTGGTGTATTTGGGAAAAGCTATAATCCACGCTTGGTTCCTGTGAGTGAAGCAACGGATATTATCAAAATTTCGGGGTTTGTAGGAAAACCTGAATTTGCAAAGAAAAAACGAAAGGGAGAGCAATTCTTCTTTGTCAATAATCGCTTTATTCGTAGTGGATACTTACATCATGCGGTTATGAATGCTTATGATGAGTTGATTCCTAAGGGAAACCATCCTTTTTATGCTATTTTTCTAGAGATAGATCCTTCGAACATTGATATCAACGTTCATCCTACGAAGCAAGAAATCAAGTTTGATGACGAACGGTTGGTTTATGATTATCTGCGTGTGGGGGTAAGGCATGCCTTAGGCCAATATAATATTAGCCCAACGCTTGATTTTGAGCAAGAACAATTTTTTTCTCAAGCGGCAAGACCTACCAATCGTATTCAACGTGAGGATGTCACGCATGATGTAACGTCAAAATCGAGTGGAGGTTTACCCTCCTTTGCCAAGGAAAAAACGGCAATGCAGCGCGATAACTTAACTAATTGGCAAAAGTTGTATGAAGGAGTAGATGGAATGGATACTTCAGGGGAAGAGACGGTAGAAAATGAAGAACCTACCGCTCTAACCATTGGAAGTGAGTGGGAAGACGGTGCGGCGTTGGATGATGCGGAGGGCAGTTTTTCTAAACAACAAAAGAAACCTTACCAAGTCCATAATACTTATATCGTTAGTCAAATTAAATCTGGTTTTTTATTAATTGATCAACAGTCTGCTCATGAACGTGTTTTATTTGAGCAATACTCGGATGCTTTTCATCAAGGAAAACGTTCTAAACAGCAATTGTTGTTTCCAAAAACGATAGAAATCCCCTTGATTGATGCAGAGCTTTTGCGCAATATGCTGCCTCAAATTAATTATTTAGGTTTCGACATACAAGAGTTTGGGAAAGAGTCTTTTATCATTCATGCAATTCCTGCTGAATTGAAGAGTGGACAAGAAGAAGAAATCATTGAGGGCTTGTTGGAACAGTATAAACTGAATGCCGATTTAGACTTTGATATCTTCCAAAATCTGGCTCGTTCGCTGGCCTTTAGCTCTTCTATAAAGCGGGGGCAATCCTTGACGGAATTGGAAATGCAAAAGTTGATTGATGAATTATTTGCTTGTGAAATGCCGTTCCAATCGCCTACCGGAAGAAATTGCTTCATTACGATGGAATTAGAAGATTTGGCGAAGCGGTTTTCAAATCGGTAGTACGAATAGCGAAGGGTTAGCCATGAGAAATTGGTACGCCTAGTCCTTCTTCGTATTCCACCCAAACCTTCTCTACCATTCCTTGCGGTTTTTTTCAATTATCCCTTATCTTGTAGGTCTAATTATAATTTATGAAAGCACTAGTGCCCGTGGCGGGGGTAGGTACAAGGCTGAGACCACATACCTACACACAACCTAAGCCGTTAATTCCTGTGGCAGGGAAACCTATCATTTCTTTTATTATTGATCAACTCGTAGAGGTCGGAGTCAAGGACTTTGTTTTTGTTATCGGCCATTTGGGGGATAAAATTCGCAACTATGTGAATGAAAAACATCCTGAAATCAATCGGGAGTTTGTATTCCAAAATGAGCGGCAAGGACTTGGTCATGCTGTTTGGACGGCTAGAAAGAAGATTATTGATAGTGAAGAGGTTTTTATCGTCTTGGGGGATACTATTTTTGATGTTGATCTTCAAAAAATGATAGATTCTAAAGTTTCAGTGCTTGGAATTAAGAAAGTCGAAGATCCTAGAAACTTCGGGGTGGCAGAGCTGGGAGAGGAGAATAAAGTACTACGGGTCATTGAAAAACCCTTGATACCAAAGTCTAATATGGCGCTAGTGGGCTTGTACAAGTGTATACAGGTACAACAGTTGCTCGAAGCTTTAGAGCATAATATCACCAATGAAATCCGTACTAGAGGCGAATTCCAATTAACGGACGGTATACAACGAATGATTGATCAGGGAGTAGAGTTTGATGCGTTGTTGATCAATAATTGGTTTGACTGTGGGAAAAAGGAGGTTCTTCTTGAAACGAATGGGTTGCTACTTCAAAAGCCAGAATTTGCTTCGAAAGATTTACCAAACTACGAAAATAGCATCATCATTCATCCGGTGAGTATCAGCAAAGGATGTCGAATTAGTAATTCAATAATTGGTCCGAATGTTACGATAGGGGAAAATACAGAAATTAATTATTCGATTGTAAAACATTCAATTATAGGAAATTATGCTTCTATCGAAGAAGTTGTTTTGCATCATTCCGTAGTGGGTAGTGATGCTTCTATTAAAGGTCTCAGCCAAAGCTTGAATATAGGGGATAATACAGAGATTGACTTCAGCTAAAAGGAGTTGTTCGCGACAATAACTGGGAGTAGAAAGTATAGAGTAGATAGATATTATTTTTCCGCAGGAAAAATTGTCTCTCTACTCTATACCCTCTACCCTCTACCCTCTACTCTTTACTCTTTACTCTTTACAGGACTACGGTTACTGCATCGTATAATTAGGACGCAATTTCGAGTCATTATCTTTGTAGAAATCATTGATAATTTGAGCTACTTCATTGATATCATCGGTGACGTGAAGCAAACCCATATCTTCAGGACTAATGGTTTTTAAGTCTTGAGCCATAGATTTCCAAATCCAATCTTTCATTCCTGACCAAAACTCGACGCCCATTAGAACGACAGGAACATTGTCGATTTTTTTAGTTTGAATCAATGTCAAGACTTCAAAAAGCTCATCCATTGTACCAAAACCACCGGGCATGACGACAAATGCTTGTGCATACTTGACAAACATGACCTTACGAATGAAAAAGTAGTTGTGGTTGAAGTTTTTATCTTGATCGATGTAAGGATTATGACTTTGCTCAAAAGGTAATTCAATGTTCAATCCTACAGAAATTCCCTTGTTTTCAAAAGCACCTTTATTTCCTGCTTCCATAAGGCCTGGGCCACCACCTGTGATGATTCCGTAGCCTTCTTCTGTAAGTTTTTTGGCTACATCAACGGTTAGTTCGTAGTATTTGTCACCAGGTTTCATTCTTGCAGAACCGAAGATAGAAACACAAGGGTCAATTTTATTTAAGCGTTCAAAGCCTTCTACAAATTCGGCAATCACCTTGAACATTGTCCAAGAGTTTTCTCCTTTTATTTCGCTCCATTTCTTGTGTCCTTTTGCAGGAACTGTGCTGTCAGACTTGTGTCTTTTTTTCATGCGTGTACGTTTTTTGCTAGCATAGAAGTGTTTTGGGTGTGATTAAGCGTTTGAGTGTGGGCGTGGTGCCCCTTTTCCAATAAACTTAGAGGTATTGGTCAAATCTTGCCATCACATGAAAAGACTTCTATTTAGGCGGTCTGCCTAATTCATTTGCTCTTTAGTAAAAAAATAAATAATAAGGACAAAAGTCACTAGAAGAAAAAGAGAAGGGTGTAAACCTAGCGTTAACAAAAAACGAAATCTTGTTCTGCCAATTGGGGGGTTTCTTCTATACCTTTGTTCGATGAAAATCGAGTTTGTCCAATAAGTTTGTAAGACTAAGGGGTATGACGGCTATGGGGAAGGAAAGTAATTTTGGCTTAAATCATGTATCCTTAGCTTACTACTCAAAAAAATAGCCTTCTGTCATGTTTGTTCTAATAAAAACGTGTCAGAAGCGGCTCAACTCAGCAATACTTGCTTATTTATGTGGGTATATTTTCTTTGTCTGAAGAAGAAAACAGCCTTATTTAAATAGAAAAGGGTTTCTGAATTGAGCTACTAGGCCCTATCATTAACGATCAATATAGGAATTTAGTTCCCAAAGATTACCTTTTTTTGAAAAAAGATAAATAGGAACAACTATGTATTTTTAAACTCTTCGAATTTGGTCTTGATGAAAGCTTGTAAATCGGGTAGATTTTTATACTTTCGCAACAAGTCACTTAAAGACTGATTGCTTGAACTAGAAGGTGTTACATAGCTTTCTACATCTTTTTCAGTGATTTCTTTATCACTAAGGATAATAAGTCGTTCGACAACGTTTCGAAGTTCCCGAATATTTCCTGTCCAGTTTTGGTTTCCTAGAGATTTTAATGCTCCCTTGGTGATTTTTTTCTTAGAAACCCCATATTCTCCGCAGATAGCACTAATAAAGTGATCCGTCAGAAGTGGAATATCGCTTCTTCGGTCATTGAGGGAAGGAACAGGGATGATGATAACGGCAAGGCGGTGATAAAGATCTTCTCTGAATTTTTTATTATCAATTTCATTTCGAAGATTCTTATTCGTTGCCGCTACGACACGAACATCCACCTTTATTTCCTTGTCGCCCCCTACCCTAGTGATTTTGTTTTCTTGTAATGCACGAAGCACTTTAGCTTGAGCAGAAAGACTCATGTCTCCGATTTCATCCAAAAACAAAGTACCTCCATTGGCTTGCTCAAACTTACCGATGCGTTGTTTTACAGCTGAAGTAAAAGCCCCTTTTTCGTGTCCAAAAAGTTCACTTTCAATAAGTTCTGAGGGAATGGCTGCGCAGTTTACTTCGATGATTTGTCCTTTAGCGCGGTTACTTTTTTCATGAATCCAACGAGCGACAAGTTCCTTACCCGTCCCATTAGGGCCAGTAATCAAGACTCTAGCTTCAGTAGGAGCAACCCGATCAATGGTTTCCTTTATCTTAGTGATTTCTGTTGATTTCCCTACAATTTCTTGTGTTTTGGACTTGGCTACGCGGCGTTTTAGCACCTTTGTTTCCGTAATCAAGGTTGATTTGTCCATCGCATTTCGGATAGTAATCAACATACGGTTCAAATCTGGTGGCTTAGCGATGTAGTCGAAGGCTCCTTTCTTCACTGCTTCGACGGCTGTTTCTATCGTTCCATGCCCAGAGATCATAACAACCGGGGTATCAGGAGCTAAGATATTGATACGTTCTAGAGCCTCAAGACCGTCCATCTTAGGCATCTTGATGTCCATGATAATGACATCATACTTGTTCTTCTGCACTTTTACTAGACACTCTACCCCGTCCGCAGCTTCGTCCACTTTATATTTCTCAAACTCCAAAATATCTTTCAGCGTTCTGCGGATACTCCGTTCATCATCTACAATAAGTATTTTTGCCATGTTTTTTTATTAAAAGTTAATGTTTATAGTTCGTTGGTAACCTCTTGTGTTTCGCTAGCGCCTTAATGAACAAAACGTTAGCTAGTAAACGCCTCGTGATAATAGAACCAAGGTACAAGCTACTTCGGACTGAATCCCCTGTTCTTTGGCTAGTTTTGCCAAAACAGGGTTTTCTGTACCAGGATTAAAAATAATCCGTTTAGGGTTTAACCCAAGAATATAATCATAATACGCTTCTTGCCTTTTCGGGTTCAAGTAGAGCGTTATGGTTTCAATATTTTCTAGGGCGGGTTGTCCGAGCACAATGGGTGTACCGTTGATATCTCCTTCTCGAATTCCTACAGGTACAACATCTATACCATACTGTTGTAGGCGTTTAGTGGCGATAAAAGCATATCGCGAACTATTCGTAGTAGCTCCAAGGACAAGCGCCCTTCTATCTACCCCAAGCGTGGATTCCTTCTCCATGTTCAATTCTCAATAAATGAATCAGACCAACAAACGGATTGGATCTTCCAAAATACCTTTTAAGGTTTGTAAGAATTTGGCGCCAGTAGCTCCGTCTACTACACGGTGGTCACAAGACATGGTTACTTTCATCATGTTTCCGATAGCCAACTGACCATCTTTGACAATAGCAGATTCCACGATTCCACCAACAGCTAAAATGCAAGCATCAGGAGGATTAATGATGGCCGTAAACTCTTCAATACCAAACATTCCTAAGTTAGAAATGGTAAAAGTATTTCCAGACATATCATCTACGGTAAGGCGTCTATCCTTTGCTTTGCCGGCATACTCACGTACTTCGCCATTAATTTGAGACAAGGTCTTCATATCAGCATTGCGAACGACAGGAACGAGTAAGCCTTCATCTACAGCGACAGCGACACCAATATTAACGGCGGCATTTTGTCGTATCTTATCGCCCAACCAAGAAGAATTGATGGTAGGATGCATACGCAAGGAAGCTGCGGCAGCTTTGATAACCAAGTCGTTGAAAGAAACACGAGTTGGAGAAATTTCATTGATACGTTTTCTAGCATCAATAGCTTTATCCATATTGATTTGCACCGTCAAGTAGAAATGAGGCGCAGAATATTTGCTTTCAGCCAATCGGCGAGCAATGGTTTTCCGCATTTGGCTCAAAGGAATATCTATATCGGCAGGGCTTGCGGCAGCTACAGGTTGTGCTACAACTGCTGGTGCTGTCGACGTTGCTTTTTCTTGGAGGTAGGCTTCAATATCACGCTTAATGATGCGTCCTTGAGTTCCTGATCCCTTGAGGCTTTGTAGGTCAATGCCTTGGTCTTCCGCCATTTTTTTGGCTAGTGGAGAAGCTTTTACCCTAGTATCAGTTGTACTTGGACTCTCTAGACTAGGCGTGGAGGTCGTTTCTACTAGAGCTTCTTCGGGCACGGCATCCTTAGGAGCGCCAGCTACACTACCATTACTTCTTGCTTTTTCGGCTTCCAATTCTGCCTTATAGTCTTCTCCTTCTTCCCCGATAACAGCAATGATTCCTTGGACGGGCACGACACTATTTTCTTGTACTTCAATGTGTAACAAGAATCCATCAAAATAACTTGTTTGTTCCATTACAGCCTTATCCGTTTCCACTTCAAACAAGGGATCCCCAACTTCCACAGCGTCTCCGACTTTTTTAAACCAAGTAATGAGGGTTCCCTCTGTCATCGTGTCGCTCAATAATGGCATTCGTAGTATTTCCGCCATGATAATGTTTTGTTTATGTCTATAAATA
>JAHDHB010000324.1 GCA_020631545.1 Saprospiraceae bacterium
GGCACGATATTTTTTCTAAGGATTTTAAGGTCGAGAGAACTAAGAGGTAACCGTTTTACGTCAAGGAAAACACGTCAAGCTTATATGCCCCTTATATGTCTTATGTTTCTTATGTGGTTAATAGTTTGACAAAGGACAAAGGACAAAGGACAAAGGAGCGCCAAACACTATTCGTAATTCGTAATTCGTAATTCGTAATTCCTAATTCTGCACAGCACAACAAAAAAAGCCAAGCGGATAACCACTTGGCTTTTCAATTCTTTATTCAAAAGTGTGTGAGGCCAACTAGGCCTTAGCAGCTCTAGTTTTGAAGCTTCGCTTTTTCTGCTTGAAGCGCTTTGATTTGAGCATCAATTTCCGCAATTCTTGCTTTCTTATCCGTAGCAGGCGTAGAAATTGCACTAGGCGTCACGTCACCAGTTCCGTAGTTGATGTTCATTTCTACTTCGAAATCGTAGAAATTAGGGTCAAACTTAGCCACAACACCAGCAGCAACCATTTCTTTAGACAAGCCACGTTGGATGTTTACAGAAGCTACACCATCGCTGTTGCTAGATTCAACAAGCGTGTAACGAGGAACTTTAAGCTTCAAGGTAACTTCTTCTTCCAATTTTTGACCACGGATGGTCACTTCTTTCTTCAAGCCAGGAATGTCAATTTGAAAAGCATCACCAACTTTTTTCTTTGTAATTTTATATCTTCCTGCAAGCATTAATTGCTCAAGGATTTGGTCGTTTCCGTTCTTAAGAGTCACATCAATCAACATACGCATATTCTCCTCATCCCATTGTTCGACATCATATGGGTAATCAAATTGCAGTTGAATTTGTTGACTAGCTTGTGGGTCAATAGTTTTGACGTAGGTTTTTCCAGCTTGAGCAAAGGCAAAGCTAGAAGTGAGCACAAAACAAAGTAATAGCACCAAATTTTTCATAATATGAAAATAACGATTTAGGGAGTGAAACAAAATTTAAAAAACAAGTAACTTCTAGTTTTTGGCTGAAGGATGATTAAAGCAATTTTTAGTCTGAAAATTGTTTAATGAACAGCCTAAAATTTTAAGCATCCTTGAAAAGGTATTGCAATTTACTGAATTTACTGTGTAAATCCCATTGTTAATGTTCGAATATTTCATGTCAAATCCTTAAAAAAACATTAAAATATTCTTAAAACCGCACAATGGATTGAAAATTAGCTATAAAAACATCGAAATTCTTTTTCCGAATTCTAATAAGCTTACTATATTTCTATAACTGAATTTTTGGCTTTATGTTGCCTTCTAATACAAACATAAGGCCATTTTCTTAAAGTCGCCCGTAAAAAATGATGAATGTGGTAATTTTCTTAACGGAGAAACATGACAGAAGGTTTTCAAAACCATGTTTATGTAGGAAGGAGGATTCCGTAATTATAAATCGGGCCATAAGGTGACAGCTAAAATACGCTACTCCTTTGTGTCTCTGTGTCTCTGTGTCTTTGTACTACATGCTTTCAATTTGTTGTTTTTTAAGCACGAAATTACAAGTAGAGACATTGAAGGTCAATTTGTTGCAAAGGTTTTTTTAGTCGTAAAAATACGTTTAAATCCAAACGTAACCTGTCGGCTGAAGCCAGCGTTACTTCTTTGTGTCTCTGTGTCTTTGTGGCATTTTGTTTACGCCAAAACCTTAGCTAATGGCACAGCCGTCTTATGTCTTTGTGGCATTTTTTACACCTAACTCCCGATAGCTATTGTGGATAGCTAATGAAGCAGCCGTCTTATATGGTTAAAATCGCCAAAACGATAAGGCTACAGTTCATTTTCTGTACAACAAAATAAGGAGTTTACCCCTTAAAAGCAAGGATTCCAGTTCAGAAGAGCAAGCAAGCGCCCCAAAACCACTCCTAATTCGTAATTCCTAATTCTTCACTCTTCAGATAAATCCAAGGGGACAGTCAATTTCCAAGGAAAAATTCATTCCAATTTTGTATTTTTGAAGATTATTAAGGAATTGAAGATGTTTGTCTTTCATTTCTAGGAAAATCGATGTCGCGAAATCGGTACTATTAGAGGACTCAAGATATAGGCTCAAGTGTAGGCCTGTAGCCTGTTTGAGCCCATTTGTCGCGTCATTTTTTAACATCAAAAACAATATGGCGGCGAAAGCTACTCGGAAAAAAGTCAGCAAAAAAAATGAACCATCTCTTTTTAAAAAGTGGATGGAGGACGAGCGTGTTTTGAAAATACTAGGCTTGCTAGCCTTGCTCATTTCCTTATACCTCTTTATCGCTTTCACCTCCTATCTTTTTACGTGGCAAGTTGATCAAGATAAAGTCATTCGATTTTCATGGAGCCTTTTATTTAATGGGGAAGTTGAAATCGAGAATTGGCTCGGTCGTTTAGGGGCTATTGTTTCCCATCGCTTTTTTTACCTATGGTTTGGGCTGCCCTCTTTTGCTTTTATTTTCCTGACGTTTATTACAGGCGTTCGATTGATTTTGCGAAAACCCCTTGCCAAATTCAAGTATGTGTACATTATCACAGTAGCGCTTATTGCTTGGTTTTCTGCCTTTTTCGCCTTTTTATTTGTAGAGCCGGGGATTATTCTGACCTCTGAATTTCCTTGGGGAGGCGCTTTTGGGCAAGCGATGAGCAATTGGTTAGGCGATTTTCTTGGTTCGGTGGGCATGTTCTTGTTTTTATTCTTTGCTTTAGGTGTTTTTGCCGTTTGGGCTTACAATCCGAACTTCAATGAATTAAAATTCCAAGCGCTAAAAAATCAGTTAAAACAATGGTTGAAATTTGATTTTTCTCGGAAAACCGCTACGGTAGGCGAGTCGGGGCTTAAGACGGTAGAAAATACGGATTCGAAACCTGCTAAAACGACCAATACCCTAAGACCAACAGGCATTCGAAAAACAGTAAGACCTGACGAAGAACTCAAAGATGGACAACTTTCTTTTGATATTTCAGGACTTAAAGATCGTAAAAAGAACAAAAAGCCTAAGATCGAGCCTACATTGGAAATTACGCCCATCATAGAAGAGGAAATTCCTGCCAACCTTCCAGAAAAGAAGACGCCAATCGTGCCTTTAATTGAAGGCGATTCCGAATCACAATTAGCCAGTCCTGATTTAACGGTACAAGAAGAAAATAAAGAGCATCTGGAACCTTATGATCCGACCTTAGATTTGTCTCATTATGAACCTCCTATACTAGAGCTGCTAGAGGATTATGCGGAGCATAAAGTAGAAATTAATCGGGAAGAATTGGAGCAAAACAAGGATCAGATTATTGAAACCTTGTTGAATTATAAGATTGAAATTATAAAAATTAAAGCCACCATTGGGCCTACGGTTACTTTATACGAAATCGTTCCTGCTCCAGGTGTTCGGATATCCAAAATTAAAAACTTGGAAGATGATATTGCCTTGAGTTTGGCGGCTTTAGGGATTCGTATTATTGCCCCTATTCCTGGTAGAGGGACGATAGGTATAGAAGTTCCGAACAAGGAACAGCAAATCGTTTCGCTCAAGGAAGTCCTAGCCTCGCCTAAATATAAAGACGCTAAGATGGATTTGCCCATTGCTTTAGGTAAAACCATTTCCAATGAGGTTTTTGTCGCTGACTTAGCCAAAATGCCTCACTTACTTATTGCAGGAGCTACGGGGCAAGGTAAGTCGGTCGGTATCAATACGATATTGATGGGTTTGATTTATAATAAGCACCCTTCTCAATTGAAGCTCATCTTAATTGACCCCAAGAAGGTGGAATTGTCCTTATACAATCGGATAGACTCGCATTTCCTAGGGTATTTGCCTGGCGAAGAAGAAGCCATCGTTACCGATACCTCGAAAGTAGTCCAAACCCTTCATTCGCTGACCATAGAGATGGACCAGCGGTATGATTTACTGAAACGTGCGCATGTACGTAATTTGCGGGAGTACAACGAAAAATTTGTAGCAAGACGACTTAATCCGAATAAAGGACATCGGTTTTTACCCTTTATCGTCCTGGTTATTGATGAGTTTGCCGATTTGATTATGACGGCAGGAAAAGAAGTGGAATTGCCTATCGGTCGTTTAGCGCAGCTTGCTCGTGCCGTTGGTATTCACTTAGTTATTGCTACGCAGCGGCCATCGGTAAATATTATTACAGGAGTTATTAAAGCGAATTTCCCTGCTCGTATTGCCTTTAAGGTGACCTCTAAAATTGATTCTCGAACCATTCTAGATGGGGGAGGAGCTGAGCAGTTGATTGGGCGTGGGGATATGCTCTTATCGGTTGATGGTCAGGTTACTCGCTTGCAGTGTGCTTTTGTTGATACGCCTGAGGTCGATAAGGTGATTAAGTTCATTAGTGATCAACAAGGTTATCCAGAAGCCTTTTTGCTTCCTGAATTTACTGGAGAAGGCAGTGACGGGGAAGCGGGATCCTTTAGTATGAACGATTTAGATGACATGTTTGAAGATGCAGCGCGTACGGTGGTGCAAAATCAACTGGGCTCTACTTCTATGTTACAACGGCGCTTAAAATTGGGCTATAATCGGGCAGGACGGATTATGGACCAACTCGAAGCGCTTGGCATTGTTGGAGGAAGCAACGGCAGCAAAGCAAGAGAAGTCTTGATCTTTGATGAGGTGGAATTGGAACGGTATTTGGAACAAGTGAAGAGCAAGAAGTAAGGAAGACAGAAAGAAGTACTTAGCGAGGTATAAACTTCTTTATAAGTTATACTTTATGTACTTCAATTAATGTCAAGTGATCTTTCTTTTATCCTTTGTCCACGGTTTTTTATTATATGTAGCTAACCGACGAGGATATGTTTTTCGGTAAAGTTTATGCCGAACTTGTTTAGAGGTCTTTTTCCTTTTCGACTTGCCTTATGTATTTAGCCGTTAAATAATGAAATTATGAAAAAAGTATTTTTAACCATATTCGCACTATCCATGGTTATAGGTGTTTTTGCTCAACGAGCTGATGCCTCTCTTTTGGCTAGGGCGAAAGCGCAGCAAAAAGAAGTCTCCGATCCCGCAGCGAAGGCCATTCTTGATAAAGTCAGGAAAAAGTATGAAGCTTTCAAGACCCTACAATTGAATTTTACTTTAGAGATACAAGGAGAAATTGAAGAAACACAAAAAGGAAAAGTTTCCTTGAAAGGGGATAGCTATCGTGTGGAAATGAAAGGACAAGACATTATTAGTAATGGTAATACCGTTTGGTTTCATCTAAAAACCAATAACGAAGTCCAAATCAACAACCCCGATCCTTCTGGAGAAAACGGCTTGCTTTCCCCTGCTGATATGCTAAAACTCTATGACCAAAATTTGATTTACGCCCTTGTTGGTGAATCCAATGAAAACGGAAAAGCTGTACACAAAATCGAGTTCAAGCCTAGGAATGACCGCGACGCAGAGTTCTTCAAAATGAGGCTCACCGTCGATAAGGCCAACAATACCATGACCAAAGTCATCGCCTTCAGTAAAGACGGAACAAGATTTATCGTAACCTTTGACGCCTTAAAAGCAAATCCAGATTTGCCCAACAACTTCTTCACCTTCGATCCTTCAAAACATCCCAATATCCATGTAGAAGACCTAAGAGAAGAATAAAAAATACATCCAAAAGCCTAGAAAACCTGTTTTCTAGGCTTTTTTGATCCCCAAAAATCCAAAAACAAACACGCCCACCCCCCACCACAAACTCCATAGGAGTTCCCTGTCTGTAGCCGTGGGTTTAAACCCACGGACACGGTAACGACGGTTTAAACCCAACGAACATCAACCATCGGTTGTAAATCCACCAAAAAAATCATCCCCCCAAAAACCTAAAATTTCATTTCCCCCATTCCCTCATCCAGCGTTCGATAATTCGGGAGATAGCGAGCAACCTCCGCCCAAAACGCCTTGCTATGATTTTTCACGCGAATATGCGCCAGCTCGTGAACCACCAGATAATCAATCAAGCGATAAGGCAATTTCACCGCCTCCACATTCAAGACAATCCGATTTTGAGGCGTACAAGAACCCCAGCGCTTAGCCATACGCTCAAAGCGCAACTCCTTGTAATTCAAGTTCATGACCTTTGCCCATTTGCGTACCCTAGGCGTGATTTTTTCCACCGCTTTCCGTTCAAAAAAAGCAGCGAAAGCCCTTTCCAAGACCTCCTGACGATTCAAGGTGCTAGGCGTAAGCACCCGAAACTTAGAAGCCGTAAAATCAATCACGACCTCACTCAGATGCTCCTCCACGATGACTTTAATGTAGTATCGTCTTCCAAGATATTGCATTCGCGCGCCCGTAACGATTTCATTGACCGCTACCTCTGCTACCAGCGCCAGTTTTTCCAAAATCCATCGCGCCTTTTTCAGTACCAATTTATCCGCTAGTTCAGCGCTTACCGCCTTGCCTTTCAAGATGACCCCTTCCTTGGGCGCTACGCTGATGTAGTGCGATTTCAAGCCCTCCTCGACGTGTACCGCGTAGGAGATTTCACGAGAACCATAATTGACCTTAGGCATCTTCATTCTTTATCAACAACTTAATCAAATCCGCTGTCTTTTGTTTGGCTTCTCCGAGGCTTAGGCCCAATGCCTTAAAATAGGGTTTCATTTTTTTCTCTATCGACTTCAGCACGCGGCTCTTCTCTGTCCAGCCTACCAAGCTCATTTCGCCTTTGATTAACTCTAAGAGGGTACGAGTCACATGCTCTGCTTTATCGCCAAATTGCACCTTCATAGAGTCGTACACGGCCTTTTTGCCTGGCGTATCAAAGCCCATCATTCTTGCCTCGTAAGCCCCTTTATTTATATCGTCATGATAGCCATTAAACTCCATAATCAACTGTGCTTGGTCGATTTTATTTAAACGCCTTTCCTCCAACAACTTCTCTAGGCGTTCTGCTAGGGGCTTGTAAAAATCGGGGTTTTTATCCATGCCCACCTTGATGATGTACTTCAAGTTGTTTTTCATCTTCAACTCCTTCGTATCTAGCGAACTGCCTTGGGTTTCTGCCGCCAATTTTTCGCTATCCAAGATCGACACCGGTTCACTTAGGATATTTACCACGTTTTCCGCTTCCATATGCTCGTCGATTAGTTCTTGCAAATATTGGCTCTCGTCTTTGTTGATGCGCAAGCCGGTATCCTCGGGATAGACATTCTTTGCCCTAGATTTTATTTCGTTATACAGCTTGAAGTCTCCTTGAAAAGGCAGTGCTTTGGGGTGGGGGAGGACGATGCTTAGCGATTTATTGAAGGCTTTCAGCAACTGCTTAAATTCATCCCGTATATCCAAGGGCTCAATGTATTGGATGGCTTTATCCACATACTTAGGGCGTTCATAATGGCGGTCGATGTTCAGGGGTTGGAATAGGCTGACTAGTTGCTCACAACGCATTTTCAATTTAGGCAATTCTTCCGTCAAGTTTCGCATCAAATCCTTGCGCTCTATATCGCCCGAAAAAATCTTTAAAGCCTCTAGCAAATGCTCGGCAATACCATAATAATCGACGATAAAGCCGCCTGATTTTCCTTCCTTCGCACGATTTACACGGGCAATGGCTTGCAGTAAGTTGTGCTCTTTCAAGCCTTTATCCAAGTACAAGCAAGAAGCAATGGGTACGTCATAGCCCGTGAGCAGCATATCCGACACAATCAAAAAAGCGGTATTATCATGCTTTTTTTCGCCAGAGAGTTCAAGGATCTTTTCATCGCCATAAGGCAGTTTGAAGTTATTGGTCACCGTTTTTATCTTGTCCTTGCCTACGACCCAAATCGGTTTTGGGGGCTTGGTGGGATGCGCTTCATTCCATTTTTTGGCCTTGTAGA
>JAHDHB010000325.1:0-3402 GCA_020631545.1 Saprospiraceae bacterium
ACATTCAGTAAATGCAAGATAAGATTTACAGCATGATAAGAATATGGCGAAAGCTGGCTAAAATGGTAATTTAGTCCCAAGGAAAGTATCGTCAAAGGATGATAATTGGCAGATATGGGGTGATTAGGGTTGAACATCTCCTTGATATTTTCTAAGGAGAAATTATAAATTAATTCATTTTTATGAATGTATGTCTCATCATCCCAGTTTGTAAAACCATTTTCTAAGGAAGGATAAAAAGCAAAAAAAGTAAGTAGCCCTAAGACAAGAAGAACAAGGCTAATCTTTTTGGCTTCTGCATCAAACTGAAAAGAAGATTCGCGCTTGGGGATCTTCTCTGATTTTTTTTTACGCAAGTTTTTTTTGTTCTTCCTTTTATTCATCGTAGTAAATCTTATCTAAGAATCGAAAAAATTGTAGTATGTTTAAGCAATAAAGGTAACGATTTGTATAAAAATTGACGAAATACTACTAAAGAAATTTTATCGTTCCTCTAGAAGAATACAGTTTTTGTCTAATTTTTTTCTGAGTCCACACTTATAGTCATATGTTTAGGGCAAAGAACACTTAAATCATGCACATGCGAAAAGAACTCGCTCCCTATATTTTAGGAAAGCGAATTTATGGATTTCTTACTAAACGACCTGTTTACCATACGGTCTTCTGGGTTCTGTATGTCCTGTTCTTTACACTTATTGAAGGCAAGGAAAATGGATATTGGTTCGCCTTTTCCAACCATTTGATTCGTGGCTTTTTCTACGCCATCGTGGTTTATTTCAATTTATTGTATCTAATCCCGAACTACTTGAGTCGTACCAAGTTTTTGAACTATTGTTTACTCCTTATTGCTTCAGTGATTTTGATAACACCGTTAAGTATTTTTGTTCAATATCTTCGGTTTTACAATCTTCCTGAATACCAACAACTCTTGATCAAAACACAGCCTGCTCAATTCATGTTGACGTTCATCATTGCAGGAACTTCAACCATTTTTAATATTATTTCGGAATGGCTTCGTGGTCAAAGAGTAAGGACAGAACTCCAAAAACAGACGATGAAATCAGAGTTACGATTTCTTAAGTCTCAGATTAATCCCCACTTCTTATTTAATACCTTGAATAATCTGTATGCCTTGACCTTAAAAAAGTCGGATAAGGCGCCTGACATTGTATTAAAGCTATCGGAAATGATGCGTTATATGCTTTATGAGTGTAATGAGCGACGTGTTCCCTTGCGAAAAGAGGTCAATTATCTACGAAATTACTTAGATTTGGAGCGTTTAAGACAAGGGCCAAATGTCGAAATTCGTTTTTCGGTAGAAGGGCAAGTACTTAATCAAGAAGTTTCACCACTTATATTCATTCCGTTTGTTGAAAACAGCTTTAAGCACGGGTTGAGCAATCAATTAACCACTGGTTTTGTCCATATTGATTTAGTAGTTGAGCCGCGTGAAATATACTTTAGAATAGAAAACACCAAACCGTCCATGCCTATTCGACGTAATCATCGAAGTGGTGGTATTGGCTTACAAAACGTAAAAAGGAGATTGGAATTGTTATATCCTAATCATTATAATTTAGATATTCAAGACCAACCTGATCTTTATACGGTTAACCTTAACATAAACCTTTATTCATGATTAATGCTATTATTGTTGATGATGAGCCTTTGGCTTTGGATGTCCTGGAAACTTATATTGAACGAATTCCTAGCTTAAACCTAGTAAAACGGTGCAATAATGCTGTGGAAGCCTTCGACGCCTTGAACACAGAAAAAGTAGACGTTATGTTCCTTGATATACAAATGCCACAATTGACAGGAATCGACTTTTTGAAGACGCTAAAAAAACCACCTTTAGTTATTTTCACAACCGCATATCCGAACTATGCCTTGGATGGTTATGAATTAAATGTAACGGATTATCTGCTGAAACCGATTTCTTTTGAGCGTTTTATGACGGCAGTAAATAAAGTAACTGAACTGCTTCAAAAAGGCAATAATAATGCAGAAGCTGAGCCATTAGAAGTAGCAAAGGATTTCATCTTTGTTAAATCGGATAAAAAACTGGTCAAGGTCAAGTACGATGATATTTTTTATATCGAAGGTTTGAAGGATTATGTTATCATTCGTATGAAAGATAGCCGTGTTATCACGCTTCAAACGATGAAAAGCCTAGAAGCCAAAATGCCTAGCGATAAATTTAAGCGAATCCATCGTTCTTACATTGTCTCCTTGGATAAAATCGAAGCCATCGTCGGCAATATGATCGAAATCAACAAAAAACACTTGCCTATTGGCAAAAATTATCGGGAAGAATTGTTGAAAATGATCAATGAGAATAGGCTTTAAGAGTTAAGAATTAGGAATGACGAATTAAGAGTTGGTTTTATGGCGTTTCTTATTAACACTATAATCAATATGAGAGCATATAAGTTATTGACGTGATAGAACAGTTTTTTACTATTGCTCTAGCAAAAACCGACCATATCCCAAGCCTTCTCCTTGTGTATTTAGGATTTGGAAATAGTACAATCCATCTACTAGATTTCCTCGATCAATTTCTAGTTGTGTGGTGGAAGAAGGGACGTTTATGACTTTCAAGACTTGGCCTAAGTTATTGAAAATGTGTAACGTTGCTTTTTCTGTAAGTGATTTATCAAATACAAGTACCGCTTTATCCTGAAATGGATTGGGATAGAAATTCATTTCTTGAGTGAAGACCTCTTCATTTCCTGTACTTAGCAAGCCGTTGAGATGATCAGCCGTTTCGAAAGGATTTCCTTTTTCATAAAAATCTACGCCTAAAAAATTGGGTTGCTTGCCGGTAAAAGTTCGACATTCCTCCGCTCTATTGACAAAAAATGGATTAGAGTTCGCCGTTTCTGATGAGTTTTCATTGCCTGTTCCTATTGCACTTGTAATAAAGTGATTGAGTAAGAATAGTGTATTGGCAGGATCTCCACGGTTATAATCGCAAGTAAAATCATTAGGGTTATTGATAGAAAAAGGTGTTTCCACCACATAATCCCATACATAATGGTACCAAGGTTGAGAAGATAAACCATTATCGGATTCGGAAAAAACAACCAATCGTTTATTGTCATTGATCATCGTTTCCAACTTCGGCCAAGCAGTACCAAGGGGTTGTACATGTAAGTAGCTCATCAATCCTACATCGGTTAGTGCGGTTTCAAGCTGTAAGGACGTTACATTAGATTCAAAAATAATGGTAAGCACTTCATTCGGTTCTGAATCCATAAAGTTTTTGATGTCTTGAAGCGGATCCGTTAAAGGCTGATACCCCAGAAATTCGAAGTTGTGCATCACTACAACTTCTCCATTCACCTCATGTACATCAATCATAAAACCACGTACCCCGTCTACTAACTGCTGCGCAATATC
>JAHDHB010000325.1:3412-7792 GCA_020631545.1 Saprospiraceae bacterium
AAATTTTGATTGGGGAATTGAAAATCTCCAGCATAGTTGTAGGCATTGTGTGTCATTACGATAGACACCTCACTATAAAGCTTATCGCATAATAGATCATGACCATTGCATTGTGCTTGAAGGAAAGAATTTAAAAACGCTAGTAAAATGGTAAAGGGTAAGTGTTTTTTCATGCTCCTGCTTGTTTTATAGAATAAAAATAGGATTTTTTAAGCGAATTCCCCCTATTCTATTAAAAAAGAAGCGTGTAAAGCATCAATCGCAAAAAATCCTTATCTTTGAAAAAAAAGCAGTATGCAAAGTTCACTAAATCTAGAAGGCAGTATTATTAAGGCCATTCTGAATCTACCAAATACGCCTTTAATTCTCCAGAAAATTAATGCTTCACTAGCAGACGAGCGTAAAAAACGTGAACAATTTTATAATGAAATAACCGATCAGGTCAAAGCCGAATATATTAATGGCAAAATCATCGTTCACTCCCCTGTAGTAAAAATTCATAATGTAATCTGTGGCAATGCATACAGATTATTAGAAACTTATGCTTATAAATATGATACTGGTTTCGTTGGTTTTGCAAAGATATTGATACAGATGACAAGGAACGACTATGAGCCTGATGTATGTTTTTTTAACAAGAACAAATCCGAAAAATTTAAGGATGATCAAAAATTCTTCCCTGTGCCCGACTTAATCGTAGAAGTTCTTTCCAAGAGTACAGAAAAAAGAGATCGAGGAGTCAAATTTCAAGATTATCAAGCACATGGAGTAACAGAATATTGGATTATTTCGCCAAAAGAGAAAATAATTGAGCAATATATACTAAATGGTAAAGAGTTTGAATTAATTACAAAATCAAAAACGGGAGAAATCATATCAAAAGCTATCAAAGGTCTTACGTTCTCGGTTCCTGCTCTTTTTGAGCGTACTGCAAATCATTTAGCCATTAAAACGATACTAAATTGTTAAAAAAAGCCACTAAAGCCCTTTTCCTTCTCCTTAAATGGACAAGTTTCGCCCTAGGAAGTTTTCTATTACTCATCCTAGGCTACCTCGCTATTATTTCATTCGCTGAAATAGGTATGGATGTTAGTAAAAGGGATTTGGGGCATCAATTTTCTTTAGAAAAAAAGAAGCCTTTGCAAGAACAACTCCCTAATATTCTTATCATTATGGCAGATGATTTGGGATATGGAGATCTGGGCTGTTATGGAGGGAAAGTTATCAAAACGCCGAATCTGGATAGTTTGGCTCGGCGTGGCATGCGTTTTACGGATCATTATGCTGGTGCTTCCGTTTGCTCACCTTCGCGTTATGCCATGCTGACGGGGCGCTATCCTACCCGTGGCGGTTTTAGCTCTTTGATTACACCTACAGATTTGCCCTACAGTAAAAAATTGACTTGGCATTTGGGTAAAGCATTTAATAAATTGGGAACGGTAGATATGGGAGCCGACTCCAAGTACAATGGCTTACTACACAAGGAAATAACGATAGCCGAAGCGTTAAAAAAACGAGGCTATAAAACAGGCATGTCCGGCAAATGGCACTTGGGCGACTTAAAAACACGTCCTGAATTTAATCCAATGCACCACGGTTTTGATGATTTCTTGGGGTTGAATGTGGCCAATGATGAATTCCCAGCCGCCTTATTTGACAGGGATAGTCAGTTGATCGAAAATATTAATCTAGAACAAGATTTTTTAACTCGCATTTTCACGGAACGCGCCATAGAGTTTATTGATCAAGCAGAAGATTCCCCTTTCTTTTATTTTCTTTCTTACACTGCTCCTCACCTCCCCTTGATTCCTTCCGAAAAATTCAAAGGAAAATCGGCAGCAGGTGTATATGGTGATGTGGTCGAGGAGATGGATTGGTACATCGGCCAATTGCTTAACCATTTGGAAGAAAAAGGTTTATTAGAAAATACCCTGATTGTCTTTACTAGTGATAATGGCCCTTGGTTCAAGGGAAGTCCTGGCGGTTTTCGAGGAAGGAAAGGACAGTCATATGAAGGTGGTTATCGTGTCCCATTTATCGCTAGTTGGAAAGGGGTTATTCCCGAAAACTCTTTGTCTGTAGAGCCTGTGATGAATATTGACCTATACCCTAGCCTATTGGATATTTCAGGATTAGAATTGCCTCAAAATCATGTCATTGATGGAAAAAATATAACGCCAATTTTGCTAAACAAGGATTCTTCTTCCTTGGAGCGTCCCTTGTTTTTCTATCACTTTGATCGTCTAGAAGCCGTTCGTCAGGGAAAATGGAAATATTATAGTAATACCAACCATTATGTTTGGCCAATCCCATTGGATCGCAAAGGATTGATTACAAATGATTTTGCTGAACCTTGGTTTGGCATTCAATACGGTAATTTGTATAATTTAGAATTAGATCCTGCGGAAAATTATGATTTGGCACATCATCATCCTGAAGTGGTGGAAAAACTTCGTTCGCTTATGGAGAAGGAAGAAAGAGGCCACTCCGGAAAGGCTCCTCTTCAAAATACGATGTAAGATTTAAGAAGTATGATGCTTATTATTTGAAATAATAATTTATAGCATGAGGGTTTCATAAATCTTACATCATAAATCGTATTTTTTTATTAATTCCTACTTTTCGGAGTAAATTCTAATAAAAAATGAAAAATAAGATAGATTTTATTAAATTCGCATTGATATAAAGCCACACACAAGTCGTCTTTCACTATGCAACTACCTACAAACCACCTATTTTATTCCGTTTTTTTCTGTTTTTCCCTTCTTATCTCTAGCTGTCTAAGTCCAAAACCCGTGAGTTTTGAGACTCCAGTCGATACCGCTACGCGTCCTATTGAGAAACAAACTAAGCAGACTTACCACATAGAAGAACTAGGAATTTATGCCAGCAATGAGTTTGATGCAGCTCGTTTAAATGGGTTTAAAAAGAAAAATGACAGCACCGCCTTGCTAATCATTAATCCTGAAAATGAACCTATCAATCATAGCCCTTACTATGCTTTTTCGACTTGGTCTGACACGCCAAAATCATTTTATTTTAGCTTTCAATATCCCGAAGAATATGAACATCGATATCCGCCCAAATTGAAAATAAATGGTGAATGGCAAGTCATAGACTCTTCACTCATTTCACTGAAAGACAAACTAGTAACCATCAAACTAGAACTATCCTCGACACCTATTATCGTCGCAGCACAAGAGCTTCAAGCATCCAAAGAGGTTAGGAAATGGTATACCCAATTAGCAGCGGGAAAAGAAGATTATGTAGCGATAAAGCGTGCAGGTACGTCCATACAAGGACAAAACATCCCTGTACTGGATATTTACAAAGGTGAAAAAAAGCAAAAAGATCTTGTGGTATTATTCACTCGCCAACATCCTCCAGAAGTAACGGGTTATTATGCTTTTCAACGATTTTTAGAAACCATTCTTGACGACTCAGTTTTATCCGATCAATTTTTAAATCAATATCGTGTTCTTGCTTTTCCACTCATGAATCCAGATGGTGTAGATATGGGACATTGGCGGCACAACGCTGGGGGGGTAGATACCAATAGAGATTGGTCAACTTATGAGCAGAAAGAGATTCGGCAAGTGGTTAAATTTATTACAAAAAATGTCAATAAAGACAAATTAAGAATTATCTTGGGGCTAGATTTTCATTCCACATATGAAGATGTTTTCTACACCAATAAACTAAGAGAACATACCACAATGCCCAATTTTATTACGGATTGGTTTTCTGGTTTAGAGGTAAATATCCCTGATTATAAAGTCAATGAAAAGTCAGGAAATAGTACAAAACCTGTTTCCAAGGGCTGGTTTTTATATGGTCATGATGCAGTCGGCATCACTTATGAAATCGGTGATAAAACGCCTAAAAAAAATATTGAAGTAATAGGAAAAGTATCAGCACAGGAAATGATGAAACTTTTGTTACGTCAATAAGACCTCTACTCTGAACGGTAGAAATTTCTAAAAAATATGATTTACGATCCTTGGGGCTAATTCACGAAATATTTCTCTTTCTATTTAGCACTAAGCTCTTCATTATAAACTCTTAACCAAACTAATTTTTCTATGAGCAAGAAACTACTTGGACTGCTGCTAGCAATATTTATTAGCAGCATTTCCTTCGCACAACGCACAGTTACTGGTGTCGTTAGTGATGAATTAGGAACGCTGATTGGCGTCACCATACTCGAAAAAGGAACGAGTAATGGAACGACGACTGATTTAGAAGGAAAATACCGCATTGAGGTCGCTGATGAAAACGCTGTATTAGTCTTTAGCTATGTTGGCTTCGACGAGCAAGAAATTGCAGTCGGTGAACGTTCTCAGATTGAAGTTATGATGACTTCTGGAGGCGTTGAATTAA
>JAHDHB010000326.1 GCA_020631545.1 Saprospiraceae bacterium
TTCCACTGGTGTATATATCCAATATCCACTGCAAAGTAATAAATTCTAGCGAACCCTACAACTGAGCCATCTTATTTTTGGCAATATAACGCAAATCAGCACCACACTCTAGGAAGTATATAAAGTTAGATTACCTTCAATCCTTCCCACTCAAAATGCGCTACATTTCATCCTTCGTGGCAGGCTTCTTATTCTAGGCTCTCTCCTATTATTTTAACGAATTTCTCTTTTTCATCCCTCTAACGTTCATACACTATCTATCAATGTAATGTTGAGCAATTACACCATTAGGTTCATTAGAAGTTTTATGCATTCTCCATTCCTCAAGAATACACACTATTGAATCAAGACCCAAAATTTTATTGCCGTCTTAGCCTTTATTCTCCGCTGGCTTTTTTATTTTCTTCGTTTATAATGATTTTGAATAACTTGATTTAAGAACAACTTAGATTCTATATGTTCAAATTCTATTGGATTCGCTAAATCTCCAAAAAGAGGAAAGCCTCCACCTAACAATATAGGAATTGTTGTTATTATCAATTCATCAATCAAATCTTCTTTTATAAAATTCTGGACTGTTCTACCACCGTCAATATATAATTTGAAGAATCCTCTGTCATAGATTTTATCCAGAATTTCTTGAGGAGTTCCATTTATCAAAGTAACTTTTTTCTCCAATTTTTCAGGTACGTTTTTCAACGAGTTACTTAGTACAAACACATGTTTATTATATGGCCATTCTCCTCCAAATCCACAAACTGTTTCATAAGTTGTTCTTCCCATGATAACAGCATCAATTTCTTCCATTAAACTATTGAATCCCATATCAATATTGTCTGGATTTGGTATTGAATGTAGCCAATCCAATTCCCCATTTTTTCCAGCAATAAATCCGTCTAGACTTTTTGCGATAAATACTATATTTTTCTTCTTCATTTACTGTTGATTTTTTCTTATGCTTGCAAAGAACATAAGCTCACACACCGCAAATTACGAAATACATGATGACATAATCTATACACCTAAACAAAAGTAATAAACTCTAACGGAACTCTGCAATTGTCCCATCTTCTTTTTGGCAATATGCGTATAAAATTCCGTCGTATTCATAGAATTATATCCTAGTGGCTCAGCTCAGTAGTAATGGATAGTTTAGGCGTAGTAATTTTTTTGTTAGACAAGGCGCGAAGAGGGAAGTTAGCCGTAGCTACCTGACCGATGAGCAACGCAGTATAACGGAAAAAGAACAAGCTTAAAAGGTCTAGAACTTCTGAACAGAGCCACTAGTGACTCTGCTCAGGCGGGTATAGATTGTTAGTCTCCATTTTTATTTTAAATTAGGATTTCTTTCGTTATTTCCAGGTTTACAGGCCCATTCTCCGAAACTTTCATTCTTGGCTTTCATATTAAGTAGACCATCTCTTTCTGTTAATTTTTTGCTCAAAGAAAATTTCCTATCTTTGTTAACTCCTTATTTTCTCAAAGGAAATAAGAATTTGTAACTAAAGTTTATCAATAAAATTTGAAGAATATGCAGATTAATAAATTTAAAGGCATAATATTTTTCGTGATGTTAATTATTTGTAGCTGTGGCCAATCAGGAGAGGAACAAAACAGTGTAAAGGAACAAGTAAAAGTACCTACGCAGCAAACAACTCCATCTGGAGATCTCGATAAATTTGGAAGAAGTCCTGGTGATCCACATTACGGTCACAATCATGCCTCCAATGAACATTCAGGTCAAAAAATTGATTCGACACAAAAACCTACTTCTGGTGAACCTGATCAGTTTGGTAGAAAGCCTGGCGATCAACATTATGGCCATAATCATCAATAATAGCAATAGTCGAACTGAATTTTATTAGGTTAAAATCTAAGTTTCCTGTTTCTGCATGAGATTTGACATTCAAGCTTTCCGCTTTGGAATCATTCCTATAGTCCGTTGATTTTTGATTGACTTGACAATGGCAATGATTCCAACATTAATAATAGTATTGTCATTCGTGAGTTCCTCCTTTATTTAGTTTTAATTGTGGCTACATCAGTATATCACTCTCTAGTAGTTAAGTTCCAAGCACTAAATTCCTTCCATTTTTTCCCACTCAAAATGCGCTACATTTCGTTCTTCTTTAGAAAACTCAATTCCTACAAGGAAGATATCGCGTCCTAAAGATTGGTACTTTTCGTGATAGCGCTTGTCCTTGATTTGAGTTAAAGCCACACCTACACTTTGGTCAACGACCTTAAATTCAAAGATATAGATTTTATCTTCCAGCTTTAACGTCAAATCCACTCGTGATTTATTGCTCGTATCTTCGGCTATAATTTCAAACCCTAGGCTTGCGAAATAAGCGTAGATGACACTGGCATAATAGCCTTCATATTCTGCAATCTTATTGTTGGTGAAATTGTGGTAAGGAATAGAGGCGAAAAGAGAAAAAAGCTCTCTGTACAAACCATCTAAGTCTCCCTCAAGAATAAGCCGCACTAGTTTTCGTTGTACTTGAACCCGCTCGGTGTCATGTGTAGTAAGATAAGTTACAAACAAGGCATTTAGGGAGGTTTGAACTTCCATATTCGGTACTTTCAAGCGATAGGTCGTACCAAAATAAGTCGCTTCCTTCTCGCTTATCGTCAAGTAGCCCGTTTGCCACAGCAACGCCTCCAAGTGTATCCTATTAACATCAAAACTATCTAAAATATCATTGGTAGCGAAGTAATTCTCTAAATCAGGAAGATAATACGCTTGCTTTTCTAGGAGATCAATCAAAAATTGAGGATTACCTGTACTCCACCAATAATTCTGAAATTCATGATTGTTGAATATAAAAAGCAAGATGTCAAAAGGATTGTAAACTTTCTCGCCAAAATAGTTGTAACCATTGTACCATTTCCTTACTTTCTCCATATCAACGCCTTGAAGATGTTCTCCAAACACCTCCTCCAAATCCTCATGCGTATAGCCACAGATAGTCCCAAAATCCGCATTCAGCGTTATATCGATTAAGTTGTTCAAACCGCTAAAGAGGCTGACCTTAGAAAATTTGCTCACGCCTGTAATAAATGCCAATCTTATATGAGGATCATTATCTTTGATGACGGCATAAAACTTTCGCAGCTCTTCTCGCATCAACCGCGCAGTTTGGGAGTCTGTTATATTGTCTAGAATAGGCTTATCGTACTCATCAATGAGAATCACTACCTTATTCCCTGTCTTTTTGTGTGCAGCTTGAATAAGTTTTGCGAATTTTTCATTAGGACTTGAATCGCCTTTTATCTGAATGCCTAGTTTTTTTTCTGTGTATTCTAAGAGGAGATGTATGTAGCGATGTAGTTCCTTTATACTGCTTGTCCCGCCAGCACCAAAACTGAGATGAATGACAGGATTCGTTTGGTTGAAATCCCATTTCCCATCAATGTATAAGCCCTTAAAAAGAGCCTCGTTTCCTTCAAATATCTCCTTCAATGTACTTATAAACAAACTCTTACCAAAACGGCGTGGACGAGACAAGAAATAATACTCTCCTTGAGTGATAACCCTCATCGCAATTGCTGTTTTGTCTACATAGGCATAACCTTTCCCAATAATCTTATTGAGCGTTTGTATTCCGATGGGTAATTTTTTCATAATGATTATCTACGTCCTTAGTAGCTGTACTAGATTATTACTGTCGTAAAGATAAAAAAAAGGCATTGATATACAAAGTGATATCAAGAACGCAGCTATTTTAAAATGGTTTTTATTCCCCCCAAAAAGTGTAATGAAACGCACGAACTCGCAGAAGCTCTGCAAGTAAAAACCACAGTGAGGCTTTCATAGATCTTACATCATAAATCATATTTTTTATAAATTTGAATTTTCCAGAGAACTCCAAATTTTTATAATCAGGCACTTTTGTCGAACTCCATTAATGATACCGCTTTCCCCCAGAAAACTCCATCGCTTCCCCCTTCCCAAAGCCATAACTAAACCCAAGCGTAATAAAACGTCCACGTTGGCGGAAGCTGTACAAGTAAAAATCATTCAGAGTCGTTTCACTTTCTCGAATTCGAGAAGCAAAAATGTCGCGAATGCTAAAATTCAAGACACCTCGACCTTTCATTATTTTCTTCCGTAGTCCCAAATCAGCGAATAAATTACTAGACATTATTCGCTGAACGGTCTTGTATTTCGATTGATAATGCCCCGTAAGCTCAAAATCAATATCATAAGGGAATTTGATTTTAGACGTTAGTTTCGTAGTCCATTGGCCACCATTAAAATCGAAGGACATGGAACCAAATTCGCCTTCACGATTGAAATAATTATAGTTAAAATCGCCGTTAAAAGATACTTTTTTACTAGGACTATATTTGGCGCTAAATTCAACACCTAGGGCTTGATTCGTACCGATATTTTCTGGTTTAGAAGTATTAACGTTGTTTTCAAAAGTAGATATTCGTTCGACAACATCCGTCGTATAGCGATAAAAAACACCCAAATTTAGCGAAGTCTTTTCGGCAATAAAAATGCTGTTAACTTCATAGGAATCCGTGAATTCAGGAAGCAAATTCGGGTTCCCGGTATAGACAGAGAAGTTGTTTCGAATGTTGAAAAAAGGATTCAAACTCCAAAGTCGTGGCCTATAGATGCGCCTAGAGTAACCGCCTTGTAGCGAAAAAGCATCCGTCACTTTATAAGACGTATGCAGCGTAGGAAAAAGATTCGTAAAAACCTGATTATTATCCTGATTCGTGTTCACCAGTAAAGTCCTCAAATCGGTATGTTCTACGCGCAAACCGACTTTGACACCCCATTTATCTGCTTCGTAAGCTCCTGTACTATAGACGCCCAATACCTTTTGGTGGTATTCGAAAATGTTCGTCAAGTTAAAATCCGTAATCCATTCCCCATTAAGTTCGTTGCGTACTTCGTAGTCATTACTCACATTATTGATGACGTATTGTGCGCCCGTTTCTAAGGTGATTTTATCCGAAAACGGTTTAGTGTAATCTATGTTAAAGGTATATTTACCTTCTTGGAATTGAGTCTCCGTTTGCTGCTCAGAAAAGGATTCAGTACCTAAAGTCACGTTATTAAAAAAGTCAGAAGCTTGTTTTTTACCAAAAAAATTGCCGAGGGTACTCAATAACAAGGAATGATCCTTATGCCCTTTGAGTTTGCTTTTGTATTGCAATTCGTAACGATACTTGGGGTTAGTAGCCTCCGTCGTTTCCTTCCGATTCCATTGACTGGTAATTTGCCCTGTAGCATCTTGAAAACTAAAATTGGTCAAGGAAGGTTGGTCTTCTACCTCGTAGGCAAAACTACCAGAAAGCGTAATCACATTATTCGCATTAATATGGTAATCCGTTCCTAGTATCAAGTTGTAAAACAACTCATTACGATACTGCCTCCCTTCCGAAAAAAGAATGGTATTGTTGATCGAATCTTGGTTAATGTTTTTGATATCACTAGGCAATTCCCGATAACCAACGCCTAGCTGACTAAAGAGATTAAATTTCTCCGTCCGTCGGTTCAAACTCAGCCCAAAGCTATGATTGTGAGGCCAGCCCGTATTGATGGAAGCAGAACCATTGATACCTTTTCGCTCTTCTTTTTTGATGATGATATTGATGATTCCCGAGGTTCCTTCCGCATCATATTTGGCTGAGGGATTGGTGATGACTTCTATTTTGTCAATCATATCCGCCGTTATCGTTCCTAGCGTATTTCCCTGTTCACTAGCCAAAACAGAAGGTTTTCCATTGATCAAAATTTGGACTCCTTGGCTTCCTCGCAAACTAATTTCCCCTTCGATATTAACATTCACCGAAGGCACATTATTCAAAACCTCCAAAGCACTAGCGCCCGTGCTACTTAGGTCTTGCCCAACATTAAACACTCTTTTGTCCAGCTTAAATTCCGTTTGCGATTTTTCAGCTCTAACGACCACTTCATCAAGCTGTTGCCTATTTTCCCCCAGCATAATGATGCCCAAATCAAGCTTATCTTCTAGAATAGAAAATTCCCTCAGTGTTTTCTTCTCTAAACCAATAAAACTTACCTCTACATAAAATTCAGTGGTATTTACCTCCACTTTAAAGGTTCCATCCATCGCCGTCGTCACTCCTGTAAGAAGGTCTTCCGTACTTTTATCCAATATCATGACCGAAGCAAATTCAATAGCTTGTTGGCTTTCGCTTTCTACTACTTTGCCTGAAACTTCAATTTGCTGCTTTTGAGCAAAAAGAACATTGACCGAAACCAAAACTATAAACAGCACCTGTATCCACTTCATTTTTTATGATTTTTTTCAAAATAACATCAAAGTTAAGAAAGTAGCAGGACAAATTTTAGCCTTATTAGCGTTTCAATTTAGCACGACTTCCAAAACGTAAATAACGGCTATTTGCGCAATTCAATACAATTTATGGGGCTCATTCATTCGATGAACTACCTTGTCACAATTTCATCGTTTTGTCAAGGTTTAGTAGAACTGTTTTTTTTGACATTTTTGGCGTGATTTTATCGGTGGTAGAATTCGATCAACACCTAACCTTTTATATAAACACAACAAATGAACCGCAACTTTTTTCACCTCATTCTTGCCCTATTTTTTTACTCGGCAATTCCATTGGCCAAAGCCCAAACGCCCTGTTCAGGAGGAATGGCAGGAGGATTTCCTTGTAATAATGTTGACCTTCTAGCTCATATGCCCTTGAATACTATCGGTAGTACAGGCGCAGAAGGTTCGGATATATGGGGCTGGACAGACACACTGACCGGTAAGGAATTCGCCCTAATGGGTATAGAAGATAGAACCTCCTTTATTGATATTTCTGACCCTACCAATCCCATTTACCTTGGTTTTTTACCCAAACGAGCAGGAGCTCCTACAACTTACTGGAGAGATATAAAAGTATATAACAATCATGCTTTTATTGTAGCCGATGCGAGTGGTCACGGTATGCAAATTTTTGACTTGACACAGTTGCGCTCTGTTCCTTCTCCTCCAGTTACCTTCAGCGCTGATGTAACTTATTCAGGTTTTGGAAAAGCTCATAACATCGTAGGACTTGAGGAAGTAGGTTATATGGTCGCTGTAGGCTCAAACGAGTGTAGCGGTGGCCTCTATTTTGTAGATGTTTCTGACCCCTTGAACCCCGTAAATGATGGCTGTTTTTCGGCTGATGGTTATACCCATGATGCTATTTGCTTTGTATACCAAG
Source organism: Saprospiraceae bacterium (assembly GCA_020631545.1). Lineage (GTDB taxonomy): Bacteria > Bacteroidota > Bacteroidia > Chitinophagales > Saprospiraceae > JAHDHB01. The sequence goes on from JAHDHB010000326.1 coordinate 7,213, forward strand.
GCCCTGATACAGAACATTATGGCAAGCAAATTTGTATTGGCTCTAATGCCGACACACAGACGATTGTAGATGTAACAGACAAAACCAATCCTGTACAACTTTCAAGGACAGGTTATACCGGCAGACGTTATACACACCAAGGGTGGGTAACGGAAGATCATAAATATTTGATTTTTGATGACGAAACCGATGAATCGGGCAATAATCACAATACACGCACCTACATGATGGATATTTCGGATTTGGATAGTCCTATTTTCATGGGCTATTTTCAATCTTCCATTAAGGTTATTGACCACAACCTTTACATAAAAGGGCAATACGCTTATCAAGCCAATTACCAAGGAGGATTACGTATTTTGGATGTCCAAGATGTCGCGAATGCTAATCTAAGCGAAGTTGCCTATTTCGATACTTATCCCTCAGCCAATACCGCACAATTTAATGGCGCTTGGAGTGTTTATCCTTACTTCAAGAGCGGTGTAGTCATCGTTAGTGATATTGAGTCGGGCTTGTTTATTCTAAGACCGACATTGCCACACGTTGTTGCAGAGTCTCACAAAATCCCTCA
>JAHDHB010000327.1 GCA_020631545.1 Saprospiraceae bacterium
AAAACACTATATAAATGAATCTGCCTTTTATCCCTAGGCCAATACTCAAAATTACCATTACTCCCTAAGAAGGGCAAAGCACGTACAGCACAGCGCCAAGCAAAAGAAGTTTTTTCTTCTCTACTCAGCGTTTTTATTTCTTGCTTTATTTTATCTCTAAATGACATTACTATATTTTTTATTCATGTGCAATTTACAGCTATTTTCATTGATAACCAAATAGCTAAGCGAGCTTAAAAATACTAGTTTCATGAATTTGTTTTGAGCTGTTGTACATGGCGGTGGAACCCTTCTTGGTTATTGCCAATTGGCTTTTAGCTGTTGGCAAATTCCTTCGGAATTTAGGTTTCTTAGTTTAAAAAACAGAACGAGCCTTTTCTATTCAATTTCTTGTTTTTTAACGAACTACCTTATTAGTCAATTAAAAACTTCTTGCAAAAACAAACTTTCGGCATTCTGTCTACAATGGCGCGAGAGCCGCAGTTTAGTGTTAATAGTTCTGAGTTTACTCCGAAAAGTAGGAATTAATGAAAAAATAAGATCTATGAAAATCCCACTACGTAAAATGCTATTTACTAGCAAATAATAAACATCGTACTTCTTAAATCTTACATCGTATTTTGCAGAAGAGTCTTTTCGGAGTGGCCTCAGTTCTCCATACCTGAATAAAGTTGCTCTGTCAAGTGAATCCAACGATACTCCTAGGACAAACCACAATTTGATGATTTTTGAAATTTAATTTTTTAAATAATTTTGTCGTACAAAGTGTATTACGGCAAATAAAACACGGATAAGTTAATAACTTAACACAAAGTTAATAAAGACCTACTTCATAAGTAAATTAGCAACCTCTGCCCTATTGTTTTACGAAATTGTTAAGCAATATTCAAAAAATTGCACTGTCACTATTTTTACAATATCAAAATTTTAACTAGAAAAAATCTAAGAAATTCGCTTCAATTTTTAGTTCATTATCAAACACACGAAAATTCTTTATCTTTTTTCAAAATTATTTTTTTAAATTGCATTCTCAAATTTATTCAAACTTTAGTTTTGAAAGGCTGAATTTACAAAATTTACGCTGTAAAAGTTTTATGCGTGTTTAAAAAAGAATACTTATGAATGAAAAACAAATCAGATTTTCCGTGCTGTTCTTCTTGCTTTTAGCAGGTATAGGAACAGCATTTGCTCAAACTAGAGTAACGGGAAAAGTATTGGATGATGATAATTTCCCACTATTCCCAGCTACTGTTGTCATTGAAGAAACAACAGAGGGGGTAAATACGGATCTTGATGGAAATTTTGAACTTAGCACTGAAAAAGAACCACCATTTGTCCTCGTCGTTTCTTTCGTAGGTATGACTGATCAAAAGGTAGAAGTGACTACAAGCGGCCAACAGGTACGTGTAAAAATGTCTGCGGGTACTATCCTTAACGAGATCGTCGTCGGTGCATCTAGAGTACCAGAGAACATCATGCAATCTCCTGTTACCGTCGAAAAGATGGATCAGATTGCCATTCAGCAAGCCTCTACAGCAGATTATTATGATGGTATTTCTAAACTAAAAGGGGTTACAGCAACTTCAGGAAGTTTGACGATGACCACCATGAATACTAGAGGTTTTGCTACAGTAGCCAATACACGATTCGTTCAGTTGATGGATGGAATGGACAATGCGGCTCCTTTACTTAACTTCCCTACAGGAAATATCGTAGGTATTGGAGAATTGGACATTAATAATGTAGAGCTTGTGCCTGGTGCAGCTTCTGCCCTTTATGGTCCTAATGCTTTCAACGGTATCCTCTTGATGAATAGTAAATCTCCTTTTGATCATCAAGGCCTAAGCCTTCAAATCAAGCAGGGTATCACGCAATCGGACGCAGGTGGCGTAGATCCTTTAGCTAGTTTCGGCGCACGTTATGCAAAGGCATTTAACGATAAATTTGCTTTTAAACTGAATGCCTCTTATCTAGCTGCTCAAGATTGGAGAGCGAATGATTATACGACGGATCGCGTATTATACCAACGCCAATCTGCTGGTGATGCTGTTGATGCACTTGGCAATGTAGGTATGCCTAATTTTGACGGTATGAATATGTATGGAGATGAGACACAAATCGTTGTTCCTTTCTCTAATCCAGAAATTTCTGCTGCCGTCATCGGTGGTTTATTACCAGGTTGTATCGCTGTTGTCGGCTCTGAGCCTATATGTAGAGCCGTACTAGAGTCCAATGTTCCAGCTTTAGGAACGGTTGACTTACGTCGTACCGGCTTCAAAGAAGAAGATTTACTAGAAAGTAACAATGCTCAAAGTTTCAAGGGCGACGTTGCTTTACATTATAAAATTAAAGGAAAAACAGAACTCATCGCTAACTATAGGTATGGTTCTGGAGGAACAGTATACCAAGGAAGTGAGCGTTATGCTTTGCGTAATTTCAGCCAACAGTTTTTCAAACTAGAAGCGAATAATCCAGATTTCCTTGTTCGTGCTTACCTTTCGCAAACAAATGATGGTAATTCCTATAACTTAACGGCTTTAGGTGCTACTTTGAATGAAACCTTTGCTCCTTCTGTAAGTACTTGGGTTCCTAATTACTTAGGGAATTATGCGGCTAGTCTTATTTTTGGCCCTATCTTTTTCGAAGGTGTAGCACCTGAGAATCTAACGGATGCTCAAAAGCTTGCTGCACATGAAGCGGCTAGAGCTGCTGCTGATTCTGGCATTCCTGCTGCTGGTTCTGCTGCATTCAATGAAGAATTAGAGCGCGTTAGAAATGGTTTATTCCAAAAGGGAGGAGCTGGTTTTATTGATAACTCTAGACTCTATCATGGAGAAGCAAATTACAACTTCTCTCGCGTACTAAAAGATAAATTAGGCCTCTTAGTCGGTGGAAATTACCGTATGTATGATCTTTCTACAGAAGGGACTATTTTCAATGAAGATCCTGACGGTGACGGTATTTTCGAACGCATTCGTATCGGAGAATTCGGCGTTTACACGCAAGTTTCTAAAACAATTATTGACGAACGCTTAAAGCTGACGGGTTCTATTCGTTTTGATAAGAATCAGAACTTCGAAGGTCAGTTTTCTCCTAGAGTTTCCGCTGTTTATACAGTTGGAGCAGAGCGCAATCACAACTTCCGTGCTTCTTTCCAAACGGGTTTCAGAAATCCTGACACACAAACTCAGTACATCTGGTTCCCTACGACCAATATTTTGCTAGGAAGTACGCGTGATAATGCAGAACGCTATGGTATCCACGAAGGTGGTGCTTTTACTAAGACTTCTTACGATGCCTTCATCGCTAACCAAGTCATTAATGGCGTTGTTGATTCTTCTTTACTTCAAGAGATTTATCTTCCTTATATCCAACCTGAGCAACTTTCTGCTTATGAAATTGGTTATAAGTCTTTTATTGCTAAGAAATTATTTGTAGACATCAACGGTTTCTACAATCGCTACAAAAACTTCATCACGCAGTTGAATGTAGTAAACAAAGAACCAACGGAGCACCGTGGTCAACCAATTGCCGCTGGAACAACTTTCCGCCCATACACCAATGCTAGTACTAAAGTATTTGCATGGGGTGCAGGAATTGGCTTGAACTACCAATTGCCTAAGAAGTTTACAATTGGAGGTAACTACACTTTCTCTGATTATACAACAGAGGATTCTGATACCGACTTCGAAGTTGGCTTTAACACGCCTAAACACCGCTTTGTGGTCAGCTTTGGAAATCGTGAGTTAGTTAAGAATTTTGGTTTTGATATTTCTTACCGCTGGCAAGAAGGTTTCCTTTGGGAAAATGCTTTTGCTATTGGAAATGTTGATTCTTACGCTTCTTTGGATGCTCAAATCAACTACAAAATACCTAAGACTAATGGTATCTTAAAAGTAGGTGCTACGAATATCATAGGCCCTGACTATCAAACTAATGTTGGTGGTCCTTTCGTAGGCCGTCAGATTTTTGCTTCTATTACGTTTAATGATTTAACGAACATGGAAGGCAAGTAATTCGATTGAATTTCTATTAACTTTATTATAGTAAGGATTGCTCTTCTCGGGCAATCCTTTTTTTTGTTCATAATTCCATTTGAGGGAGAAGGTGCTGCAATTATTTTGAGGTAAAAAATTGCCACAAAGACACATGGCGGCAGAGCCGCAATTAAGAATGACGAATTAAGAATTATCCGCGATAGCTATCGGGAGTTACCGTCAAAACGCGAACAACGATACATGGCGCAATTCGTTACAATTTAGCGATTTTCATTTGTTTGTATTTTAGCAAAGTTTTAGAGCTATGTAAAACATAGATTTTTGACTTCTTATCCAAAAAACGAAAAAATGCGCCAAGGAATTCCATTCATTTACAAATAAAGCGCTCCACTCCTTCAGCAATCAAATAGCCTAGTGACATTAAAAACCCCATATTTTAAACTTTCAGCCAAGTAAAACAGTCTCTCCACATCATAATTTTATTGAAAATTGGCATCTAAAAAACTTTGTGATACTCCTAAATTAAAATCTAGTTATCAACAATTTACTAACAAAAAAATTCAACAAAAGCACAAATTATCGCCTCAAAACTGGACAGAAAACACTTGTGACACATATACTCAGACATATACAACTTTGAAACGCTTTAACAAATAAAAACTATACCGTCTAAAAACATTGTTTTTCAAGGAAAAATAAATCATCAATTTTATTTTTGTGAAGAAATCGTAACCTTCCTAAAAACCTGCCGTAATACTACTCAACAACGCATTGAAAGCATTTGAGGAGTATTTACAAGAAATGTGACGCAGAAAAAATGCATTTAACACTAACACCTAGCAAAATCCTTTGATCATGAAAAATATTCTAACTCTTATCGTTATCATCACTTTCATTTTCACCTCCATAACTGCAAAAGCACAGACCACCATTACGGACGAATCCGTCTCGTATAAAGCGGTTATCGCATTCAAGAAAAATAAAAAAGCCAGTAAAGACTTTGAACAGGCCTTCCAAAATCTCCAATATCGCATAGAAGGATATGATGTTCAAGTTATTAAGGCAAAAAAGAAAACTATTACTATCGCTAAGGAAGGTAAGGCTATTCTCGAAGTGAATGTTGCTCAACTAATAAAGCAACACGACCAAGGCTTCCTTTTTATCAGCGATGACCATAAACCACAAGTACTTACCTATTTAGATGGCCATATTGTAAATGAAGATACGATAGTTGATATTGCCCTTATCAGCTTAGGTCTTAATCAATATGAAGATCTTGTAATCGCTTTTTAGCAAAACTGTTGAACATTGCCCATTCAACAGTTCATTTCCTTGCTAAAATGCCTCGAAGTAAGTTTTAACACGCTGTTTTTCAATTAATCATTCCCATATCCTCCCTTCTTAAAAGCCACCGCTCGGTGGCTTTTTTTATTCCCTAAGGCTAAAGTTTCATCTTTAAAGCAGCAATTCTCGGTTTGACATAAAAACATGTTTTTAGTACCTAGGGAATGACTCTTGTCTATTTTGACAAAACTTGGTGGCGTATGTTACAAACCAAGAGGTTGAAACCCATTGCTATAGAACTTCGAAGGCTACCGCTTTCTCTTGCGCCCCCCGATACCTTCCTATTGCTTTTGTGAAACCGAGGGTTGCTACCTTTAGAGACCTCTCAAACCATGTCATTTCTATACATCATTACTTACTTATCAGGAAATAACAAAATAAACTACTCTTATAGCCACAGGTATTCCTTTATCCTTCCTTATCTTTGGAACTTTGAAAGATAACCTAAAGAAATAACCAAAGGGCTATCTTATTGGTTTTGCCCAAAATACTTGATACCACTATGCGCAACCTTGTATTCTTTTTCCTGTTTTTACTTTTGGCTTGTCAGCCTACACTGAACAAGGCTCCTACGTCTACCACTATCGAAATTCCTTTCGATAAAAATAAAAACCAAACACCAACTTACGATCAAACGATAGATTGGTATAAGGCTATAGCTTCCCAACACTCACAAGTAAGTTTGATGGAGTATGGCTTGACGGATGTGGGTAAACCTTTACATTTAGCGGTTTTATCAAATGATGGTGATTTTGATCCTACGTCTTTAAAGGAAAAAGGAAAGCGCATCGTCCTCATTAACAATGCTATACACCCTGGAGAGCCTTGTGGCGTTGATGCTTCCATGCTCCTCATAAGGGACTTATTGACGAAGGAAGAACTCATAGAACTACTTGATAATGTTGTTGTTGCTATCATTCCGATGTACAATATTGGTGGGGTCTTAAACCGGAGTAGCCATAGTAGAGCGAATCAAAATGGCCCAATTGAATATGGTTTTCGAGGAAATGCAAAAAACTTGGATCTGAATCGAGATTTCATCAAATGTGATTCTCGCAATGCGAAGGCTTTTACAGAAATTTTTCAGGCTTGGCAACCCGATGTTTTCATCGACAACCATACGTCTAATGGCGCTGACTATCAATATGTCATGACGATGATTGGCAGCCAACACAATAAATTGGGTGGGGCATTGGGTAAGTATTTGAAAGAGGAGATGATGCCCCTGCTTTTTGAAGACATGGAGAAGAAAGGATGGCCCATGACGCCTTATGTTTATGCTCGTACGACACCTGATGAAGGGATTGCGGGCTTTTTGGATTTACCTCGTTATTCTACTGGGTATGCGGCCTTGTTTAACTCAATAGGCTTTGTACCTGAGACACATATGCTTAAGCCTTACGAGCAGCGGGTGGAATCAACTAGGGCTTTTTCTTTGGCTGTGGTGCAACTATTACATGGAGCGCAGGGGGAAAAGATAGCTCAATTGCGTCAATCAACTATTGAAGCCTCAAAATCTCAGGAATCGTTTGCCATTAATTGGGAATTAGACCAAGAAAAGGTTGATTCTTTTTTATTTAAAGGGTACACGGCTAAGTATAAACCTAGTGAAATAACAGGTTTAGATCGTCTGTATTACGATAGAAATGAGCCTTTTGAAAAAAACATCCCATTTTTCGATCATTATAAAACTAGTTTAGAGATAAAACGTCCAGCTGCCTACCTTATCCCACAAGCTTGGCATGCTGTTCTTGAGCGTTTGAAATGGAATGGCATCGAAATGGAACGCCTTGATGCTGACCGTAAAATAGAGGTCGAGGTGTATTACATTAAGGATTATAAAACAAGGGAACAACCGTATGAGGGCCATTATTTGCATCGTAATGTGGAGGTGGAAAAGGATACACAAACGTTGCAGTTTTACAAGGGAGATTATTTAGTTAAAATGAATCAAGCGAAAAATCGTTTCCTAGTAGAAACGCTTGAACCTCAAGCTCCTGATTCTTATTTTTGTTGGGGATTTTTTGATGCTATTTTACAACAGAAAGAGTATTTTTCGCCTTATGTTTTTGAGGATCTGGCAGTGGAACTTTTGAAGAAGGATGCTGATTTGAAAAAACGCTTGGAAAAGAAACAGCAGGAGGATAAGGAGTTTGCGAAATCGGGGTATCAGCAGTTGTTGTTTATTTATAAGAATTCTGCGTATTATGAGAGGTCGCATGGGCGGTATCCTATATTCCGGAGTAACCTTGATTTTTTGGATTTGCGGGATGGGCAGGATTTTTAAACCTTCGGTTTTTTTTGATTTTGATGGATGATTTGGATTAAACCTTCTGTTTTTTATGTTTTTGAGATGGAATGGATTTTTTACTTAACCTTTTGGATTTGCGGGATGGGCAGGATTTTTAAACCTTCGGTTTTTTTTGATTTTG
>JAHDHB010000328.1 GCA_020631545.1 Saprospiraceae bacterium
AGATGTTCCGGAGGTTTATGACCATTTTAGGGAAGAGTATGGAGGCATGATTTCGTACTATAAATTCAATACCTTCCTTGTAAAAAATGTGGATAAAGAAAAACTATTGGCTTCGGAAAATCCCTTTGCCCTAGTCGCTTTGGCTAGTAAGTATTTGAATGAGACGATGGATGACAGAGAACTACGCCTAAAATTTAAGCTAGAATTAGTTATCTTAGCAGAACAAAAGGGATATTCAATAGAACAAATTGACCATCTCTTGACTTTCATCGAATTTATGCTCATCTTACCTAAAGATTTAGCTTTAAAATTTAACTATATTATGAGCGAGCGTTATCAAGAACAACCTGACTTAGAATACATAGAAGCAGCGAAGCACATTGCTGATAGAATCTATAAAAGAACCTATGGCGTTTCGGTAGAGGAAAAAATTCAACAGTTTAGGGAAATAGAAAGGCAGAAAGTAGAGAAGGAAAGGCAGAAAGCGGAAATAGAAAGGCAGAAGGCTGAGAAAGAAAAGCAAGAAGCCATTAAAAAAATGCTGTTGCTTGGATTATCTGTTGAAATGATTGCTGATATTCTTGTGGTATCTCCTATGCAAGTTCGAAGTATTCAAGAAAACTTGTAAGATAAATTAGATTTTACTTGAAATCCAAGATAGATAAATATACTGTACAGCTTAAGGAAGAGGCCTTACGCTTGGGCTTCTCTTTCGTCGGGATTTCTAAGGCAGAGGAGCTTACCGAAGAAGCAAAGCAACTAGAGCGTTGGCTAAATCAAAATTACCATGGTCGAATGGGCTATATGGCCAACTATTTCGATAAGCGAATCGATCCTACCAAATTAGTTGATGGTGCGAAATCAGTGGTCAGCTTGTTATTCAATTATCATAATGATGAAGGTCAAAAAGAACCCGATGCTCCTAGAATCGCTCAATACGCCTACGGGAAAGACTATCATTTTACTTTAAAAAGTAAACTAAAAACCTTACTGCAATACATCCAAGACGAGATTGGGGAAGTCTCAGGACGTTGTTTTGTCGATTCCGCCCCTGTCATGGAACGAGAATGGGCTAAACGTAGTGGTCTTGGTTGGATGGGAAAGAATACTCTTATTATTCACCCGAAGCAAGGTTCCTACTTCTTTCTAGCAGAGCTTATTATAGACTTAGAACTAGCCTACGATGGCCCCATCCGAGATCACTGTGGTACTTGCACGCGTTGTATTGATGCTTGTCCTACGGAAGCTATTAGTCCACAAGGCTATGTGATGGATGGGAGTAAATGCATCTCTTACTTGACCATTGAATTGAAGGAGGCGATTCCAGAAGAATTTGGTGGTAAGATGGCTAATTGGGCATTTGGATGCGATATTTGTCAAGAAGTTTGTCCTTGGAATCGATTTGCCAAACGCCATCAAGAGCCTGATTTTGAACCTCATCCCAATTTGCTCGGTATGAAAGAAAAAGATTGGGTAGAAATGACCGAAGAAGTCTTCCGAGAAGTCTTTCGAAAATCGGCTGTAAAACGAACCAAGTACAGCGGACTCATGCGGAATATCAAATTCCTAGAAACCAAAGCCTAAATGTTCGCTAGTAACTGTCAAGTTCCTAGCTAACTCCTCTCTTTAATTATTGGAGTATAGTGCTTAATAACGAGGGAGTTAGCTGTAGACTTAAAGCTACCGATAAACAGGAGCTAATTTAAAAAACATACCACTTCCCCTCCCGAAACCGTAATAGAGTAACCGCTTCTGCCTGAAAATATCGTTCATAACTTTGTTCTTGAAAATAAGCCCAAGCATCGGGGAATACAGCTTCTTTTAAATCCTTAAAGGCAATCGTCATATGTGGATGAAAGGGAAAATTATCCTTTGTTTCTACATCGAATTTTTCATAAAAATGCTGTGTTATAGCTTTCTTGCAATTGGAAAGAGCGGTAGAAGGCTCGACATTTATAAAAACGACTCTAGGAGGAAATGCCGAAAAATCTTGAAGATGAACTAAAAACGGCGTGAGCGTATGGTTAAATGCAGCTATTTCTCTGCGCATAGCGATGCTTTTATCATCGGTCATTTTGAAAGGTGGCACTAGGGTGATGTGTGCAGGAGAGGTCAGCGCTTTTTTTGATTGAAAGCGCGTTTTTACTTCCTGTTTGAAAGCCATTACTTCTTCCAGAATTTCGGTTGGAGGAAGAAGGGCAATGAAATAGATCGATTTTTTCATCAGTGCAATAGATTTTTATTGCTAAACGCTATAGAACCTATTTTCGTTCCCAAAATTTAAATTACTGCGAATTTAATATAAAAAAGCGCGTAAGGTGGGAGCCGGATATCATTAACCAAATGCATCCTAAATATTATTTCACCTAAACTAATGACTCCCAACCTTAACACGCTTATTTCAACTACTACCAAAAAATCGATTATTATCCTTTTTAATCAAAGCATTAAACCACTTGGAAAAATATTTTGCTTGAAATTTTCCAGTCTTAATACCTTCATTTTTTGTGCTTTCAACTATAAAACGGCAGTTATTGCGCAAAGATTATAACTCCATTCGACTTTTGAATTTGTTTAACAAAAAGCTTAATGAAATGTAAAGGTGTATTTCAAGAAAATGCGGGGTATCGTTATCAGTTGAATGCGGGATGGTTATTGAGTTTAGTACTCAAGTAGAGTACGAAGCATAGAAGTATCTCTTCTTCTTTTAGACAGTAATAATTACATTGAACTTTCTTATTTTTAGAGGTGTTGGTACTAGGAAATGGCCTTTATTATGGAAGATAAAACTCACAATAAAATACTGCTTATTTTAGATCTTGATGAAACATTAGTATTTGCTACAGAAAACGAACTAGAGCGACAAGCAGACTTTCAGGCATTTGACTATTTCGTCTATAAAAGGCCTTTTCTTGATAATTTTTTGGAAGTCATCAAAAAAGAATTTTTAATTGCAGTCTGGTCATCTGCTTCCGATGATTATGTGGAAGCTGTTGTAAGGAATATATTTCCTAGTGAGTATCCCTTGGAATTTGTGTGGGGAAGAAGCAGATGTGTCTATAGAAGGAATAGTAATATTGATGAATTTGGTTATTATTGGAATTCAACAAACCATTATCATTATATCAAACCACTAAAAAAATTAAAACGAAAAGGATTTAGGTTAGAAAGAATGTTAATTGTAGATGATACCCCTCATAAATCACAATTGAATTACGGAAATGCCATTTACCCAAAGGAATATACGGGATCTTTAAAAGATGATGAATTAGTCTTTTTGCTTGATTATTTAATGCTGTTGAAAGAGGAGTCGAATGTTCGGAGCATAGAAAAAAGAGGATGGAAATCCCGTATGAAAGCCTAACGCGGCCAAGCTGCTACCATAGTAGAAAGTAAGAGCGTGTTCGCTAGCGAAGGCGATAGCCTTGGAGGTTCTACAGCAAGGGGTTTCAACCTCTTGGTTCGTTTTAGTTACTAAGCTGGTCAAGCGAGAACCAAGAAGAGCAAGCAAAATCTAAAGAGCAAACCACGCGGTACGTCTGCGGGGGGACTCGTGGGATGGCGGACGTGCTGCGTGTCCTCTAGAACAAACGCTACAACTTTACTTTTTCTGTCCAAAATGTGCAGAAAATTTTGCTCAAAGGAAAGGTTTGCATCGTATCTTGAAGAAGAGACTTTTCGGCGTGGCCTCATAGTTGTCAAGTGCGCGGCCTCCTGGTACGCAGCTGCTACCGCTGGAACAGACTGAAAAATCCTCTAAGGTATAAATGGAGGCTAACCCACTCTTTGGCTATAAAAGTGCAACTTGATAAGCCCATACCGTTCTCCAATAAGCTGGTTAGTGGAGTACGCAATAGAAGGCGGTAACCTTAGAGGTTCTATAGCAAGGAGGAACAAGGGGGCTTGATTCACTAAAATAATCCACAAAGTTTTGCCAAAATTTACCAAGAGTTCACTCTTTCGTACCTAATTTATTTTTTCCGATGATATTCACGCCTAAATTCACTGCTAGCTGGTGCGTGTAACCTCCAACCGTTGAATTATTAGCCGAGAAATGATTTTGTTGTGCTTGATAGCCAAAGCTTAGATTGATACCAAACTTTTCGTTGATTTGATAGCGATAGCCCAACCCTCCACCAAAAACAAGTCCTCCCCATACATAGTCAAAGAAGGGATAATCTGGGGGTAATTTAGTGTAAGTCGTTACAGCATAGCCCGAATATGCAGCAAGAAAGGGAATGTGTTTTTCCTTACTCATGTAAAAGCGCAAGTCAAGGACAAAAGGAATATGAGGATACGTGTAGGTTTCAAAAACACCAATAGGCACAAACTTTACGCCCGTACCAATTCCGACAGAAAAGACGTCATCCACTTGAATCCCAAATACCGTATTGATTTGAGGAACAACAGTATTCGAGGAATTTTTACCTACAGCGGGAAGAATGCCTAGCTCATTGACACTAATAAGCTTCAAGGTTGTCTTGTCGGTTTCTTGTGCGTATAGCATTCCGATACTCAATATAAATGCTAGGAGCAAGCCACTTTTTTTCATAGAATTACAGTATTTCTATAAAGGTATTCATTTTCTTTAAAAATATCCTCACTTTTGTTTTGAATTTTACACAAAAAAAGACTTATATTGCAATGTTTTGTTGGAAGAGGGGGTGTATATTTTTTAATTTAACGTTTATTCCTTGGATTATACGATTGATCAAGTCATGAATTTTGCGCCTAATCCGGGCACCGCTACTAGGGGTAAAAAGCTAGCTACACCAAGTAAGTGGCTAGCTACTCATCGCACAGCACGTGCATTGTGGGGCTTGGCCAAGGGGAGTGGTAAAAATCCTTACAAAGTTGTGATTGACCTGCACGGCCCTGCTTATAAATGCAGTTGTCCTAGTCGAGAATTTCCTTGTAAACATGCCCTAGGCTTATTTATTTTTGCTACGCAAAGTCCTGATAATCTGAAGGAAGATGCCGTTCCTAGTTGGGGGCAAGAATGGTTGGATAAACGAGGGGCAAAAGCGACAAAAGTAGAACCGGAAACAAAGGAGAAAAGTGAAGATGAATTGATTAAAGAGGCGGCAAACAAGAAAAAACAAGAAGAAAAGAAAAAAACAGATCGCTTAGCAGGTTTGAATGATCTCGAACCTTGGCTTTTTGACTTGCTTCGGGAGGGTTTAGCCAGTAGTGAAGGTCGACCCCAAGATTTTTGGGACACGATGGCGGCAAGAGCAGAAGATGCACAATTAAAAGGGTTTAGAGATCCTATCAAAACCATTCCTGAACTCATTCAAAATCATCCTAAATGGCCAGAAGAATTATGTTACCGACTAGGAGATATTTATTTAATGGCCAATGCTTTGCGAAAGTCAGAACAATTGCCACCTGATCTGTGGGATGAAGTAAATACTAGAGCTGGAAATAAAATTTCTAAGAAGAATCTGCGTCTTGAAGATGGTATAAAGGATGAATGGACGGTGCTGGGGCAAATTTCTGGAGATGAAGAAGGACTGCAATTCCGAAGGGTATGGCTTAGAGGAAGTAGAACGAAGCGTTATGCCTTAATCCTTGATTTTGTCTTTGGTTATGCAGGGTTTGAGGAATATTTTAAAGTAGGGGGGCAGTTTGAAGGCGAAATGGTCTATTATCCAGGCAAAAATCAACTTCGAGCGCTTAAAAAATCCTCTGGAGCTGTTGGCGTTGGTTTTCAAGCTATTGAAGGTTCCAATACGATTCATTCTTTTCTAGAAGAATACGCAGATGCAATGGCGCAAAATCCATGGACAAACCGCGTTCCTGCCTATTTCAATCAAGTAATTCCGATATGGGAGGAGGATGCTCTATGGTTTCAAGATCAGGAAGATAACCTGCTACCTGCCATTCCCGCTGATGTTTCGAGTTGGAAATTATTAGCGATTAGTGGTGGGCATCCGATGGATGTTTTTGGCGAATGGGAGGACAATCAGTTCCGACCTCTAGCGGCTATTTTTAATCAACGAATTATAGAATTGTCCTAGTGCTTCAAGGGCATTTTACCTTTAGAAAATATGGCTTGATGCTGAGCAGTAAGAATACTTGAAAATTAGGAGATTTTATGAACAATTTACCTTCCTTAATAAAAACAGCCCTAGTAGGTACTGCCAAAAGTGCCTTCCAACCTTCTGATCCTGAAGAGTTGGTGCGTTTGGGGATTTCTAGTGAGCTAAGCACGGAAGAACAGTTGTTGCGCTTGTCCATTGCGTATAGTCGTTTGCGGAGGTCGGGATTTATTCCTCTTGAACGCAAGGGAAAGACACCTTCTCCTTGCCCCGTGGAAACCTTAAAAAGTTGTAGTTCCAAATCTGCTTTACTCCTTAAAAATGTATTGTTTAATAAGCAAAACTTAGGCATCAAAGAATTTCTTTTTCATTTAGCACAAGCTAAACGCCATATCCCTTTTGATATGCTGCCGGATTTATTGGAAAAAGGAATCCATAAAGAAGATTGGCATCCCTTATTAAAAGCAACGATGGGGGAACGCGGTGCGTGGTTAGTAGCGCAAAATCCTGCTTGGAGTTACCTATCGGAGCCTACTGATGAAAGTATTTGGGAGCTTGGAAAACGAGAAGAAAGAGTGTTTTATCTCCAGCATTTGAGAGCTAATGATCCCCAAGCGGCCTTAGAAAAATTGACCGCAACTTGGGCAGAAGATTCTTCGGATGATAAACTAAAGTTCATTCCTATTTTAGCAAAGCATATCAGTGAAAAAGACGAAGATTTACTAGAGAAGGCACTTCAATCTCGACGGCAAGAAGTGCGTTTGGCTGCTGCCAAATTGTTGCCCTTAATTGAACAATCTCAATTTAACCAACGTATGCAAGCAAGATTAAAAGCTTGTATACTAGTGAAAAAGGCTTTGTTGAGCAGCTCAAAACTAGAAATCAAACTACCTGTCTTTGATGAAGGAATGAAAAAAGATGGTATGGTGAAAAACGAAAAAGGAGGTAGAGGAGGCCAAAAGGCCAATTGGTTAAAGCAAATGATAGCGACCCAGCCCCCTAGTTTTTGGAGTGCCTATCTAGGTGCTAAACCGCCTCAGGTCATACGACTTTTTGCCAATACAGATTGGAAGTTCATTTTATTGAATGCTTTGATAGAAGCCTCTGCAAAGCATCAAAATGCGGACTATCTATCCGCTTTACTAGAGTTTTGGGTATTGAATATAAACAACGAAGACATACAGCAGTTGGAGTTTAACCAAATTTTTTCTTATTTAGTAGAACCTGTTTTTCAAAAAATTGCGATAAAGGCTTTGAAGAAGGGACGAAATATTTTGGATGATCAAAATAGTGTAACTCAATTGCTCCTACATTCTCCCAATCCTTGGTCAGATGAAATGACACTAGAGGTTTTCGCTCAATTTGAAGGTTGGCTAAGCACTTCGGGCAGCAATTTTTGGAGTAAGCGCCATTTCAAAGATGTCTTAAAAGTGGCGGCTTATCGGGTCAATCCCAAAATGGTAGGAAGGCTAAGCAAAACCTTACTGCAAAACGGTAGTACTTGGGGAAGTTGGGAAAGAGAATTGGACGAATTTATTAGAACGCTGCAACTTAGAGAACAAATGGTTTTAGAACTCTATAAAGACTAAGGCGGTGAAGCCGCTAGAGGGTAGAGGGTAGAGAGTAGAGGGTAGAGGGTAGAGAGTAGAGGGTAGAAGGATTGTCCGTGCCTGAAATAGGTTGACAAATTTAAACCACTAAATTTAGTCAAATGAA
>JAHDHB010000329.1:0-2405 GCA_020631545.1 Saprospiraceae bacterium
GCATCGCTATGATTTGCAAGGAGATCAGACGGATTTTGAGGGGATTATTCGCTTGTTTTTGCTAGAGCATTGCAGGACTAAGCGGCGCTTGGGAAGGCTGAAAGCCTCGTTTTTTAACCTGTGAAACAAGCCCCCCGAATGAATTCGGGGGCTACGGAAAAACATTCACCACGTTTCGAGCACTACTTCGGGATTCACCTGTTGGTAAAAAACGACGGTACACGCGTAAACTCCAACACACTCCCACACGCCACATTATCCCTTAATTTTCATATCTTTGTACTAGTCAGAATAGTTAAAAACTTAAAAAAATGGGAGTACAAGCAAAAATCACAAGTACAATTGAAGAATACTTAGCTCTTGAGGAGCAATCCCTTACGCGGCATGAATATCATAATGGGGAAATTCTAGCCATGTCTGGTGGTACTCCAAAACATTCTCTAATTGGCTCTAATACAATTACGGAACTGAATCTTGCTAAGCGCAAAAATGGAAGAAAATGTAGGACATATGGTAGTGATGCAAGAATCTTCATAGATTCTGTCAATCATTTCGTTTATCCTGATGCGATGATAGTTTGTGGCAAATCCGAGTTTAGTAAAAAGGATAAAAACTCGTTCACGAATCCACTCTTGATAGTTGAAGTACTTTCTGAATCAACAGCGAATTATGATCGTGGCGAGAAATTCCGCAAATACCGTACTCTTCCTAGTTTTCGAGAATATGTATTGATTGATCAATACGAGCCCATAGTAGATGTATTGTATCGTTCGGATGAAAAATTCTGGAAAATGATTACCTACATTGGTCTTGATAAATCCATTTATTTGAATACCTTGGACTGTAGCATAAAAATGAGTGACATCTATCTTGATGTAGAAGACTTGGCAGTCCCTATGATGCAACTCCCTTTTTGACCATAAATTGCGAATGCCCAAACCAAAATGAAACGAAAAATATACCTCCTCACTAGGAATCCATTAAAATACAAAGAACACCAACAGTTTTTTCATAACTACAATATAGATGTGGTTATGATGAAAGACTTTGGCTACTTTAAAGATCATAAAAAACAACTAGCAAAATACGCTCATCTACTTGAAGAACCTCGTGTTATTACCATTTTGAGCGATGAAACACAACTATTTAGGGAACGAGATGGCGAACGTCTTAGAAATCTAGATGCTAGGAATGACTTGGAATTGGTGTATACCAAAACGCTCTTGTATTACTTGACTAAAGATGGCGTGAATACACTTTCTTCTAGTACTTATGAAGGGGTAATCAACTTTGGAGGGCGGAAAGATGAAAAAGACGTGTTTGGGTGGGACGATGTGTTCTATTTGCGCTCTTCCGGCCTTTCCTACCAGGAGTTGAAACAACGAAAGATGAAGAACCATTGCCGGCAAGAAGTCTTGTCGAAATTTGCTTCAAAATACTTGTATTATTCCAAGCAGATAGATTTGAATTTCAATGAATTCGAACAAAAAGGAGTGGTAGAGTTTTCTAGTAAGATTTTTGATTTTATAAAAGAAAACAATTACATCAATTCCCCTTCGGTAAAAACAGCAAAATTGCATCATTTGTTCGAGTATGCCTTGAATAATGGCGGTTTCTTCCGTTCTTCCAAAAACCGACGGCAGCGAAATTATTGGATTGCTGGACTGAATGCTGGAATTCCCTTGGTTCCGAAGAAAGATGAAATTCATGAAATCACTTTTTTTGTTCATGATATTTGCCATTTTGTATTGCCTGATTTGATTTACAATGGTAAAAATGTTCCGTTATTTGACAGCGTGTATACTATTTACAGAATGATGTCAGAAGCAATGACTTTGGTTTTGGCGGATATGGTTTTTATTGATTGCTTGGTGAAAGATGGCGTTGTTTATAATTTTTCAAAACGAAAGATTTACCCACTTTATCAAGCTGTTATGAAGGTAAATCCTAGCCTTGCTTTGAAGGATTTGCTTTGGGCAAATGTGCGCTATTGCCTGCTTGGTGATGATGGAGGTTATGTTGATTTACTAGGAGAAAAGAATAATAATGCTTTAGAAGATTTCAAAAAAAAATACGAGCCTTTTTTCATTGAAGATTTTAAATGGACTAGGCGCAATTTGGATAACATGAAGTCCAACGCTCCTTTTTTCCAAGAATGGTATAGCGAAAATGAGGACATCTTTCAAGAACAAAAGTTGTACAGCACTGAAAAGTATACAAAAGAGGTATTGAATTTAAAGGAAGATGAGGAAGTCCCTGTCTCACAGCTAATAAAATTAGTCTTCGACCAAGTTTCCAAGCATTTTCTATCCAAAATGAATGCTCCTACAACCTACACAATAGAAGAAAGACTTTCGAATTCTTTCAAAAAATACATGCTTGGTCAAATGATGCTGTTTTATCGG
>JAHDHB010000329.1:2415-7747 GCA_020631545.1 Saprospiraceae bacterium
TACGGTGAATTCTTGAAAAAAACAATAGCAAATAAACTTCGTCAGGAGCTATTGGATTTAAACGATATTGCTAAGCTTCGAGCTTTGTACAGGGATTACCTTTCCGTTTTAGAAGCTGAATATCATGTTATTAACAAGGATGACAAGGAGACTTACCAAGAGGTTTTTCCTATTTTCGATAGCTTCTATGTTTTTTATGATCAAAAGGGTAGGGCGGCTACGTTGAAGGAAGCTTCGAAGAAGGCTTTGGGCGGATTTTTTACCATATAAGATATGTAAGAATTATAAGGGAGCATGTAAGATGAATTTTGTGATTGCTCCCAATTAATTTTACGAATAGTTAGGTGGTTGTGCCTTGAGTTGATGAAATTTTATTACTTGTATTTAAAAAATTGAATAAATGATAAATGTATAGGGGGCGTAGTGGTTCTGTATTGAACCACTACGAAGGTATTTTCTTAAGGAGTATTGCGGCTTTTTCGCTGTAGGCATGATTAGGATTATCTACTAGCCCTTTGAGTAGTTCAATGGCTTTTTTCTTGTCATCCATTTTCCAGTAGGTAAGTGCTTGATAATATCGTGCAGGATTTTTGTTAGGTAAATAAACTGGATCTTTTTCTAATGCTTCAAAAGTAGTTAAAGCGCCTTGAAAGTCATTCAACTCCCAGTAGCAAAACCCTTGTCGTTGTAGATTTTGTGGTTTGTATGCAGTCTGAATGTCAAGGGCTTCTTCTTGAAGTAAGGTTAGGGCTTCTTGGTACTTTTTTTGTCTAAACAATGTGGTGAAATCATTGCTAGACATCGTCGTTTCACTATAAATTTGCTGTTGATAAATTATTTCAGTTGATTCTGCAAGGATATTTTTTTGATTGCTAAGCCCAGACCAAAACCAATAACCTACTAGAAAGACCATAAAAATAGCAGCTACAGCAGCTATTCTACGTAGGTTTATAACTTTTCCTATCTTTTTATCTTGAGGTATAGGCGGGGCGATTTTATCCTTTTCCACAAAATTGGCCATCAAAGCTGTTTTTTCAGCAGCATAGGATACGGCTAGATATTCAGAGAAGATTTTTGCAAAATCGGTCTCCTCCACAAGGCGTTTATTAAGCTCATGTAGTTCTTCCTTGTTCAAGTCCCCTGCTAGATAGCGATCTGCGAGGCTGTATATTTCTGCTGTATTCATAACTTTCTAGGTGTTTCGTAAGTTTTGGGTATAATTTACTAGGCTTTTGGTCAGAAAATAAAGAATCGATATTAGAGTAACTCGTGACTTCCCCTTCGAAAGCTATTAGGATGAATTGTCTTTCTGCTCACTATACTACTCTGGATAACTATCGCGGGGCCCACACCGCATTGGCTCAAAATAAGAATCATTCACTATTACCCAAAAACCGTTGAATGCATCTATGGCGGGAAACTTTTATACTTCCCTTGCTTGTATATCCCATCTCCTTCATAATCTCTTGGGTAGAATAACCTTGGCCTATGGCTAATAGCAAGCGTTTGCATTTTTCCCCTATTTTCTCCAATTCAATTACAAATTGTTCATATCGCTCCTTAGAAATAATTTTATGGATAGCAGATTTCGCTTCATCTGTTAAATCCAACAAATCATCGATCCAGTCTGCACGATGAGGCTCCCTCTTTATAGTCAAGTTTTGCTTGGAAAGGTTAACACATTTATGCTTAAAAATGGTAGAAAGGTAGGTTTCTAATTTTGCCTCCTTCTTATAAGTGCCATTTTTCAAAGCATGGATGACGGCCATTATTGCATCAGCATAAGCAGATTGACGGTCTTCTACAGTAAGTCTATACTTAGAAGAAAGAAGGTGGATCATGTTTTTATGAGCATTAAAAAAAGTACTAGTTGCCAGTTGTCCTTCTTTTCCTTCTGCTAAGATGGCTTCAATTAAAACTTGTTCATTGTATTTCATAGAAAATCAAATATCTTCAATGTAAGAATAGCGTATTTTAAATAGTAGAGCTACTAAAATTTAAGCGATAAAGGGCAAGTGGATTTTAACAATATCACAAAACTGCAAAATATTTTCGTTTTTTGCTCGCCTATCTAGTAAAGTATTTACTTCATAGACAAAAATAAAGAAAAAATCAGCTTTTTTAAACAAATGCAAAAATCTGAATTTTAGGTAGTTTTGAGGTTTTTTCGACTTGGGGTGTTTTTTTTTAAAAAAAAATCTCAAAAACTTGTTAACCTCGGGTTTTAAAAAAATGACGATAAAGATGTCAAGATAATTCGAAAATTCACCGAAGAATTTTTACAAACTAAAACCCTCTTAATGGATTCTTTTTGGTGGATAAATGAATTATGTTTTTTTACGTACTCTAATTTAAATTTAAAACTATGAATTTCTCAAGAATTATTTTTTCTATCATTTTTATGGCATCTAGCCTAATGATGAATGCACAGTGGACACCTTCAACGACTTCTTTAACAACCCCAATAAGTAGAACAGGAGACTTAACCTTAGGATCGACTACAGCTACCAATAGTAGTTCTGTAAGAAAGTTAACGGTTAATGGAGGAACATTAACGTATAATGGGACTACGGCGATTACAGCTTCTACAGGAGCTAATCGATATACTGCTCAAGGAACTTCCTCTGCATCTTTAGCCACAAATTTTGCTTGGTCTGCACATGGAGGAATGAGAGGTGTTGTAGGTAGCGTTGTCGCGGATCAAATTGCTACCAATTACAGTAACAAGAATGCACTAGCGGAGGCTGGAGTATTTTCTACAACCCTTAATGATCCTATTCCTTCTGGTCGTCAAAACAGTGGTCCTTACTACTTAACGGGCTCACGTAGTGTACTAAACGGAACGATGACGAACTATCCTGGAACAGGTATTGTGGCTGCTGTCGCTGGTCAAGACAACATAAATGGCGCAGGTACTTGGGCTGGTTACTTCGAAGGCCGTGGTCATTTCAGCGGTAATGTTGGAATTGGTACGACTTCTCCTCAAAACGCACTAGATGTATGTGGAACTGTTCGTTCTAACGAAGTAAAGGTAGAATCAGGCTGGTGTGATTATGTATTCTACGATGATTACCAATTGCCTACTTTGAAAGAAGAGGCCCAACACATTGAAAGCAAAGGTTATTTAGCTGGTTTCGAATCGGAAGCCGAAATGAATGGCGAGATTAATCTTGGAGATGTTACTAAGCGTCAGCAAGAGAAAATTGAGCAAATGATGTTGCATATCATTAAGATGAATGAGCGTTTGGAGAATTTAGAGATGGAAAACACACAACTCAAAGAAGCTATCAAGAAATAGTGAGTAGTGTAACATTCTTTAATCTTTAAATCATTTATCATGCACATAAAAATAAATATTGTCCTGCTGATGTGGCTTCTAGCTTCATTGTCGATGCAAGGACAACAAACAGACTATTATTATTACAAAGGAGATAAATTTTTCCTAGAGGTTAATCCCAAGGTGATTTCTGTTTCCTTGGAAGGAGAAAAAGCGGTTGAGTTCTTTCAATCTAATTTGAAAAAACCAACGCTAAAACTTTCTGAAATTAAAGAAGACCATACACGTTCTATGGTAAAAGCTGTGGATAGAAAAGCTATCGACAGAGGGCAATTGAGGACGTTCTACTTGGAAGTACAAAACGAAATAAAGCCTTCTTTTCATGAGTATTACGAACAAATTAAGGC
Organism: Saprospiraceae bacterium; assembly: GCA_020631545.1. GTDB lineage: Bacteria > Bacteroidota > Bacteroidia > Chitinophagales > Saprospiraceae > JAHDHB01. The sequence continues at coordinate 6,100 of JAHDHB010000329.1, forward strand.
TTTCAACGAATCCCCTTACGTTTCAGCCGCACCTTCCTTTCTAGTAAAGGGAAAAGCACTTGGTTTATCCTCAAATTTCTATGTAAAACTTAAATCCCCAAAAGACATAGAAATGCTCTACGAAATGGCAGCAAAAATGAAGGTGGAAGTACTTGGTCATGATAAGTATATGCCAAAATGGTTTGTCTTATCTGCTACAAAAGCTTCCCAAAAACATGCCTTGGAGTTAGCCAATTGGTTTCATGAAACTGGGCTTTTTGAAAGTGCCGAACCAGCATTTAAATACCATGATTTACAAGCAACTAACGATACTTTTTTTGGAAATCAATGGGCTTTAGACAATACAGGCCAAAATGGATGGACAGCAGGAATGGACATCAATGCTGAACAAGCATGGACGCTTTCTACAGGAAATAATGCTAGTGTAGCGATTTATGACCATGGTTTTGAAATGAATCACCCTGATTTACAAGCTAATGTTCTAGGTACTGGCTTTGATGCCAATACAGGAACTTCCCCGGCTTTAGTTAGAGGATCGCATGGTACTGCTTGTGCGGGTATTACTGGGGCTGTTCAGAATAATAACCTAGGAATAAGTGGTGTAGCACCAAATTCAGACTTAATGTCGATTAGTATTAATTTGCAGTTCTCTGATACGCCACAACAATTAGCTAGTGGGTTCAATTGGGCTTGGCAAAATGGTGCTGATGTTATCAGTAATTCTTGGGGAGGCTATGCACCTTCTTCCATCATTGACAATGCCATCATCAATGCTATCGCAAATGGTAGAGGAGGACTAGGAACAGTCATTGTATTTGCTGCTGGTAATGAGAATAATACAAACATTCGATACCCTGGAAATAGTAACCCTGACATCCTCGTCGTAGGAGCTATGAGTCCTTGCGGAGAGCGTAAAAATCCATCTTCTTGTGATGGGGAATCTTGGTGGGGAAGCTGCTATGGCACTCAGCTTGATATTATGGCGCCTGGCGTAAAAATGCCAACGACGGATAGGCAAGGAGGTGCGGGCTACCATGGCACAGATTATACTCAGACGTTTAATGGAACTTCTTCCGCTTGTCCTGTTGTAGCAGGGGTAGCCGCTCTTGTCTTGAGTGTGAATCCAAATCTTACAGTACTGGAAGTCAATGATATCATTGAACAATCTGCTCGAAAAGTGCGCACGGATTTGTATAATTACACGACAACAGTAGGCCGACCTAATGGTACTTGGAACAATCATATGGGCTATGGTTTAGTTGATGCTTATGAAGCGGTACTACTAGCGCAAGATTGTCCTACGGCACTAAATATCACTCAAGATGTGCTAAGTGGAAATACTGATAACCAAGAAGCTAGTAACACGATTACTGCTACCAATACGATTTTTAATAATGGAACGGCGTCTTATGCTGCTGGAACAAGCGTAACCCTTGGTACAGGATTCCACGCACGGATTGGTTCAGATTTTCATGCCCTCATAGGAGGTTGTACAAATAAGAACAAAACGAACGTTAAAACATTGCCAGAAGTCATTGAATATGATGTTGTTGAGAATGATAATGCTCTTGCCATGGCTAAGGAAATACCTATAGATGAACAAAGTCTACGGTGTTACCCCAATCCTTTTAGCCAAAACACGACATTA
>JAHDHB010000330.1 GCA_020631545.1 Saprospiraceae bacterium
AAGAGCAAACAAAAATCTTAAGAGCTATCCACGCGGCACGTCTGCGGGAGGCTATTGAGGGATGGCGGACGTGCTGCGTGTCCTTCAGGACAAATTTTCTATCCAAAGGCCCAAATCATCTCTTACTAAAACCTCGTCATTCCTTTGAAAATCTGACAAAAATGTATTTATTTTGTCTTGCCATCCTAGTAATATGCTATGCCTTGCCTATTTTTTACATGGTTTTATAGATGTATTGAGCAAAAGGTATTCGTATGGAAAGCATGATAAACAACAAGTTAGTAGAGGTATTGAGTAAAATGGAAGTAGCGGACATAGAGAAATTTTCTTTTTTCCTGCGTCAGCGAAAATTGCCTAAAAAGCTGATAGGGCTCTTGGATTATCTTCTTGAAGTCAATACTTTACTATATTTTTAAACTCGTACTATAATGAAGAAATATTGTTTTTTTTATTTAATTATCGTTATATTTTCTTTGTTTTCTTGCAATAAAGGCGAGCAGTTAAGCTTACAAGATTATCAAAGATCTTTTAAATTGCCCTTCGAGGAGGAAGACTTTTCAAGGCAAATGCACAGTTTAGCAATCCAGCAACTCGAAAAGCATGATCATCTTGCACAAAATCTACGAGAGCCTACTAGTATTATCCGTTGGGGAGTACTTCAAGAAGAAGTTATCAAATACGAAACACAACAAGGGCAACTTGTCTACATTGCACCATTCAGAAATGAAGAAAATTTCTCTTTAAAATTTACATTAGTCGGTTATTATACAGATAAAATCAATTTCTTTGTACTTAAGCCTAATAGCCAATATGATATTTTTTCTTTAGCCTTAGGAGAAAGCTTTTCTCATTTTATTCATAACTATGCAACATACAACCGCTATGAACTACCCGAATGTTATGTTCATGTACCTTGCTCTGGCATAGAAATAATGTGCATAAAAGAAATCGACTGCGACTATGGCAGTGGCGGAGTCTCTACTTCAGGCCCTAATGGCATCCCTATTCCGAGTTCTAGCAGTGGGGGGGCAACAGGATCTCCCCCAGTGAATCCAACTCCACCAGATGACCCAATATCAATAGAAGATGATATTGAACGACTTGAAGAAAAAATGATCAGATTTTTAGCCCAAGATCTCGTTGGTTATTTAGGATTGACATTTAATGACATTGAAGAAGAACTCATCACCAACAGTATAAATACAGAATGTCTAAGCTCTCCCAATCCTCTTGATTGTGCTTATGAAGACATTACCAATCTATTATTTTCCTCCCTAGACTTAAGTCTTCAACATCAACTAAGCATAACGCAAAAACCTACAATAGTAGGCCAAGCGCTAAAAATGCTAGAGCAGTTTGATGAATATACAACCGAAATTAATACAGCATGCCAAATCGTGCTAGACATGGTTGATAATTCGCAACTGTATGATAATTCTTATATTAATACAGTTACTGATTATGAAGGCTGCAACCCCGAAATATTTGACGCTTGCTTCAGGGTGGAAGTTGGATTCACAAAAATTGAGCAACCAAATTTAAGTCCAGAAAATACAGCATTTTGGTCATTGTTTAATACGATAAAAGATGGTTTACACCTAACTTTAGATTTAGCTGGTCTTGTTCCCGTAGTAGGGGAAATTGCCGATTTAAGTAATGGAATTTTATATACGCTTGAAGGTGATGTACTAAATGCAAGTCTATCATTTGCTGCCATAATTCCATTAGGAGGTCAAGCGGCTACACTTTCTAAGTTCTGGAACAGAACAATTATTGGCGTAGCTGGCCGGCCTATCAAATTTAAATTTATTACTGACCCCTTTGGAAAAATAACCTTCGGTAATCCAGGCCAGCTTAGAACAGTCATAAAACCACCAACAGGCTTTCAGGCTCATCACATAATTCCAACAGCAGTTCAGAGTGACGTTATTCAACAGGCAGCTAAATCCTCCAAACAATTTCATAAAAATGAAGCTCTAAATGGCATTGCTGTAAATTCGATTTATCATGGAAATCACCCTACCTATTCCAACTATATTGCTTCAAAATTAGAAGAAATAAGAGTTGACCTTATCTCAAGCAATAATTACAATCCTGAAACAGCTTATGATGCGTTATTACAACTAGTCAATGATGTTAGGACGACTATTATAAACAACCCCAATACACACATTAACCAAATATTCCCATGAAAAAAGAACTCACTCATAAAATTATTATAGATATTGAGCAAACCAAATTTAGTACACAAGCATCTTTCCATGAAGACTACAAAAGGTACAACCCTAATACTTTCCAATATTTACAAAAGGAGTCTGGTTTTTTTAAGGGTAGGATCGATGCTCCTATTGATTTGCTGTTTAAGTTAAATAACCAATCAGCTTGGACAGATATGGTTAACGCGGCTTATTTAGATGATTTTTTGTTTATTTCAGAAAAAATGGTGGAAGTATTAAATGATTTCACTCTTCCGTCTCATCAACTTATTGAAGGGATAAGACTGTCGAAACATAAAAGAGTGGAGGAATATAAGCTATTAAATATCTTCAAGTTAAGTAATGACTTACTAGACTATAAAAAGTCGAAATTTTCAACGAACCTAAAACGTAAGTATGAAAAAATGGTGGATATTAATACCCCAAAAGACCTTGAAAGGCTTAAGGAAATTTATAAATACCCTAATGGTGTTGATATTTGGAGGATTTCTTTACTTGAATCTAATTATGACATGATAAGAAGTACTCATTTATACAATGGTTTTTATGTATCATTACCCCTAAAGAAAGCATTAGAGACCAACAAAATAACTGGGATTAAATACATTCCTATCGAATGTTGTAGCAGCAATATTGATATTCAACGAAGCCATTTAAGGAACTGGGCAGAAAATTCTGTCTCTTGAATAATATCTAGCAAGATTTTTTTCGAACTTGCTCGACAAATTCATCCCAAACTAAAGATACTTCCATTTCAGTTACTCCTTCACCCGCACCGCATCATTCAAGATATACATTAGGTTATTAATATCGCCAGAATTCAATTGTAAAACACCTTTTATCTTGATGGGTTTAGAGGTAAATTTGATGGCTACATCATTCTTGGTGTAGACTTCCATGACCGTTTCAGGCCCTGCATTTCCACAGAAGAAACACATATTATAAGGGAAGGCAGAAAAAACGAAGGAGGTCTGCTTGTCATGTTCTTCTACAGGAATGATATATCCTTGAACGACAACCTCTTTGCCTTGCAGCGCCATAATGTCTTTACTGAAAATAGGGACATCGACTTCGAAGCCCATCATTTCGTCGTATTGCTTTTTATAGCTGATTTTACTCAAGGTCTTCCACGTTTCTTGTGCTTGCACCGTCGTAACGGCAAGAAAAGCAAACAACAAGCTAAAAACTAAGTATTTTTTCATTATAAAATAATTAACGTTTTTTTTTACAAAAAGAGAAACAGACGGCTACGTCATTAGTTAAAAGTTAGTAGTGAGCCACGATAGCTATCGGGAGTTAGTAGTTGTCCGTTTTGGCGAGAATAACCTAAACTTCAACCTTCGCAAAACAAAAAATCTTCCACTTCAATTAACTAAAACCACTTCTCGTAAAATATACATGTGCCGATTAATATCCGAATCATTTAACTCCAAAACTCCTTTTATGGTAACGGGTTTAGAACTGTAATTCAGTTTTTTATCGTTTTTCACAAAAGCTTCGACTACGGTTTCTGGGCCTGCTCCTCCACAAAAAAAACAAATGTCGTAGGGAAAAAGGGAGAACATAAAATGGCTTTGAGCTTTGATACCCTCCAAAGCAAGAATATAGCCTCTTAATTCAATCGTTTTTCCTTCTAATTGCTTGATTTGCTCACTAAAAACAGGCACATCCATTTCAAAGCCTACTTCTTCCACCATCTTTTGTACCTGCACCACTTTGGATAAGGTTTTCCAATTCTCCTTCCCTTGCCCTTCCACCACCATGCTTCCCAAGCAAAAAATAAAGAGTATTAGAAAATGACGAATCATGTTTTTTGAATTACGAATTAGGAATTACGAATGAAGAATTAGGAATTACGAATTTTCCGTTAGAGCTTCCTTTAGTTGAATTCCATACATCTCACATCGTTCCTATCCTTGTGCTAAAGTTTCTGAAATATCGGTCGAAGAAGCTTGGATGGCGGGTAGTACTGCGGCCAAAAAACCAACGACTAAAGCGCCACCTAACAAGTAAATTTCTTCTTTCAAAAACAACCATCCTGTGAAGCTGTATTGATAACTATCCTGCATATAGCGTGCCAAGCCTTCCATGGCTAAGTGACTGAATGCGATGCCGAAGATGTAACCTAGTAAGGCAATCAAAAGCCCCTCTAGTATAACTAGGGTAAAAAGCTTGAGTTTGGATGCGCCCATCACGCGCATGACGGCCAGTTCATACCTCCGTTCTTTTAAAGAATTGTATAAAGCGATGAAAACACTCAAACCAGAAACCAAGACGATAATCCAAGCTAACCAGCGTAAAGCAACTTCCCCAACGCCCATGATTTCATACAAACGATTCATCTCGAAAGCTGGTGCAGCGGCTTGCATATCCGTCTTGTCATTGATGAAGCGAGGCATTTGTACGGCGCCCATTGGATTGCGATAAAACACTAATAATGAAGTAATTTCACGTTCATCGTCTTCAGCAGCTACTGGCTCATGCTTGTGATCATGGGCTTCGTCGTGGTTATGATCGTGATCATGCCCTGTTTCTGTAGCAGTCGGTTCTGCATGATCATCATGACTAGCCCAAATGCTGCCGATATTGGTCAAAATAAGCTTATCCAATACGGTATTGCTAGGAGCAAGGATTCCTACGACCTCAAATTTATGCTCGTCATGCTCCATGATGGCTTCTCCAAAACCATGCGCACTAACAAATTGATCGCCCAGCTTCAGTCCCAATTCTTTAGCGACATTAGCGCCAAGCGTTACTTCAAAATCGTTCTCCCACAAGCGGCCATCTCCTAGGCTTCCTTTATATAAGTCTACATAATCCGTGTTGGTACCGATGATTCGATACTCCTTGTAGCTATCCCCCATCGCTAGAGGAATAGTCTTTTTCACCAAGGGATGTTTATTGAGAAAAGCCGATTCTTTCAAGGAGATATTCCCTGTAGGAAAGTCAATATGGTAAATACTCGACAAGATTAATTGCAAAGGAGAACCTTTCGCCCCTACGACCAAATTAATCCCTGCCATATTGGACTCAAAAGCCCCCGACACTTGTTTATTGAACAACAACATCAAGGAAATCAAGCCAATACCCAAAGCAAAGAGTATCCAACTCAACAAGGTTGATAAAGGTTTTATCGCTATATTTCGCCAACTTAATCCAAGTAAATTCATAATAAAAGGAATCTAAAAAAACGCCCACTATAAAAAACTCCTAAAAAACAAATAATTAACTAACCAGAGCCATTTACTACATCCCCCCCCCTAATGTTTTACAAGACATGGCTACTGTGCAACTCCTAACTCCCGATAACAATCGCAGATAACTCCTAACTCCTAACTCCTAACTCTTAACTCCTAACTACAATCCTATTTGATTGGGGAAATGGTCTTTCAATCGTTGATCGTGGGTGACAATTAAGAGGACAGCATTTTGGGCCTTGGCCTGAGCTTCTAGGAGTCGAATCACTTCCAAGCAATTATCATCATCAAGCGCTGAAGTTGGTTCATCAGCCAAAATGAGTTGAGGTTGATTGATGACGGCACGGGCTATAGCCACTCGTTGCTGCTCTCCTTGACTAAGGCGATGCGGCATAGATTTTAGTTTGTGTTCAAGATTCAAACTACCTAATAATGCATCAACACCTTGACGATAAGGCCGTTCATTCACTAAATAACGCGCTAAAGAAAGGTTTTTCTCTACACTTAAAGAACGGACAAAATGCGGTTTCTGGAATACAATCCCAATATTTCGACCACGAAAATGATCTAATTTGGACGCGGATAAAGCGCCAATATCAGTATCGCCTACTTGTATGCTTCCTGAACTAGGACGCAACAAACCGCCTAATAAATGTAAAAGCGTCGTTTTTCCACACCCTGACTGACCTAGCAGTAACCAATGCTCTCCTTGTCCACATGAAATGTCAGGAAAGGTCAACTTAGGTCCATTTTTATATTGATAAGTTAGTTCCTTGGTTCTTAACATAATTTATTTTCTACGCTATTGCTTGAAAAGACAACTTGACAAAGGAGATTTCAACTTCGTTAAAGCAAAAAAATCGGTAAAGTCTTTTAAGTTATAATATCCTTTAAATCGCATGTACAAATATAGGCAATTATATAGCAAAGTCCATTGTAAAAAATAATTCTCCTACTTCCATCCTCCATTCTCCATTTCCCCCAAGTTTACTATTTTTGCATCAGCAAAACAACTTGATTATGATAAACATACCCTTGGCCGAGCGTTTACGCCCTAAATCATTGGATCAATATATCGGGCAAAAGCATGTGGTCGGAGAAAACGCGGTGCTACGAAAAGTGATAGAATCGGGGAAAATTCCTTCCTTTATTCTTTGGGGACCTCCAGGGGTGGGAAAGACAACACTTGCTAGTATAATCGCTGCAAAGCTGGATCGTCCATTTCATAAATTGAGTGCGATAAATTCAGGGGTAAAAGATGTAAGAGAAGCGATACAAAAGGCTAAGAAACAACGCTTTTTCAGTCAACCCAATCCCATTTTATTTATTGATGAAATTCATCGTTTTAGTAAATCGCAGCAAGATTCTTTACTAGGAGCGGTAGAGCAGGGAGTCGTTACCTTGATTGGTGCTACAACCGAAAATCCATCTTTTGAAGTCATTTCTGCCTTGCTTTCCCGCTGTCAAGTCTATGTTTTAGAACACTTGAAGAAGGAGGAATTGCAGGAACTTTTGACGCATGCACTAGAAAAGGATGAGTACTTGAAGGCCTTAGATATTGACGTCCAAGAAACCGAAGCGCTATTTCGTCATTCGAATGGAGATGCTCGTAAGTTATTGAATATCTTAGAGATTGTAGTCAATGCAGAAACGGGAGACAAGGTCGTGATTAATGATGCGAATGTCGCTGAACGCCTACAACAAAACATTGCTTTATATGATAAGCAAGGGGAATTGCATTACGATATCATCTCCGCTTTTATCAAGTCGATCCGAGGAAGTGATCCAAATGGTGCGGTTTACTGGTTGGCAAGGATGGTGGAAGGCGGTGAAGATGTAAAGTTCATTGCGCGACGCTTGATTATTTCTGCGGCAGAAGACATCGGTTTAGCGAATCCCAATGCTTTATTATTAGCGAATAATTGCTTCCAAGCCGTCAATGTAATCGGTTTTCCAGAATCTAGGATAATTCTTTCACAAACAGCCGTTTATTTAGCAACTTCTCCTAAAAGCAACTCGACGTATAAAGCGATAGGAGAAGCGCAAGCATTAGTCCGAAAAACGGGAAATCTTCCTGTACCTCTTCATCTTAGAAATGCGCCAACAGGCTTAATGAAAAATTTGGGCTACGGTAAGGAGTACAAGTACTCGCATAGCTATGAAGGTAATTTTGAGCAACAATCTTACTTACCAAAGGAAATTGAGAAGAGAAAACTCTATACGCCTCAAGCCAATAGACAGGAGGAAGGCATATTGAAACGCTTAAAGGTTTGGTGGAAAGGAATTTATAATTATTAATCAATGTCGTTTAGTTAGGCGTCAGG
>JAHDHB010000331.1 GCA_020631545.1 Saprospiraceae bacterium
ATTTATCAGAATTAACCTTCATGGATACTTAGGTTTAGTTTACTATATTTTGCTACTTAATGCGCTGGATGGTTCGAAAGAATTATGCAAAAACTACTTACAGTTTTATGCCCGATAGACTAGTTTACTACGATGGTTTTTTCAATCGTGCCAAGAAAGAAATTAAATATTCCGCGATCCTAGAAATCGGTTATACAGAAGGTATTTTTCAACGCATGTACGATTTGGGAAGCATTAATCTTTCTACCTCAGCCACTGCGGCCTCTAACAAACAACATGCGGGGATTGTACTACTAGATGTAGAAAAAACGGAAGAGCATTTTTTGAAATTTAAAAAACTTTATGACTATAAAAGCCCGCCTGAATAGAATTTTAAGCCTAGATAATTTTTAAGCCAAGAAGCAATTTGAATGTCCTATTACAGTCTCCAAAATAGCCCTTAGTTTAATTTACTTCCACTCAAATCGGACCATAACATTCGGTGTAATCCCTAGTAAACTCCTATTAAGTGAAATAATTTCATTCACACCTTCATCTTCATCTACAAGGTATTGGCGACTTAGCGGATTGTTGCGATTATAAGCATTGAGGAGACTAAACCCTAGGATTCCTCGCCATTTTTTATTTAAATCACTAGGAAACTTGTACAGCACAGAGCAATCTAAACGATGGCGATTGGGTAATCTATTCGCGTTTTGAGTAGCATAAATCAAATAAGGATCATCCTCATCATCTAGCGCGATATTAGTTGCTTCCGTGTACGGTTTGCCGGTGCTAAAATGCCAAGCAGCGGAGAGATGCCAATTCCCTAATTTTAATTGATGAATCCAATTGAGCACATGAAGTTGATGATGTGGTGCAGGGAATTTATCATCATCGTTAAAGTCTTGAAAGGCGTAATCCACTTTTCCTAGCGAATAGCTAATCCAATTATTATAATTTTTCCACCGTTTCTTCAACAAAAAATCTAGTCCATAAATATACGCCACGCCTTCATTGAGGTCTTCTTCTACGTTAGGTGACTCACTAAAACTTAAGGCTAACGAAGTAATACCATCAATACGTTTATAGTAAGCTTCCGTATCTAGTTGGAAACCTTTTTTGCTAAAAAGCAGGCCACCTGTCCAATGCTGCGACTCAATTAGAGGGTACTCCTCATCATTGACCATAATCCACAGTTGTTCATTGACACCCAAATCATTAAACTCCACGATTTGTCCTACTTGTTGGTTGTACAGACCACCTCCTATTTTAAATTGCAACGCAGGAATAGGTTGATAACGCAAGGAAAACCGAGGCTCCAACTTATGCCTATCGACTAGGCTAAAGTATTGATAACGCAAGCCCAAATCAATGGAAAAATGCTCCGATTGAAAGGCATATTCCCCAAAAGAACTATGATTGTCACTTCTTAAAGAATCGCTATCCGTGTAGTTTTCCTCTAATTCCTTTATCGAAATATCCCACCTTACTTGGGGGCGCGTAAATTGATACCCCCAGTTTAAATGATGGTGCTTGCTGAATTGGTGAAAGTTCCGAAAATGTAAAGTCAAGTCTTGAATTTGATTCACTTGACTGCGTTTAAAGCTTTCTTCCTCAAGGCTATCTGTTGAAATAGAGGAAAAAGAACGATCATTGTAATTTGAATAAACCAAGGCTAATTCCGACTCATTTTTATCACTCCAATTCCTACGCCATTTGCCACTTATCCCTCTATTTTTCTGGTTAATTAGATCATCATTTTGAAAATATTCATCCTCATTTTGAGTGTATTCTTCTTGGGTTTCGGAGAAAAAATTCAAGTGATTATCACTACCATAAAAACTGATCGTTAGGCGATCTTTTTCAGACAACTCCTGTAACCAACGCGCATTGTAATCATCAAAATAAAAATCCGTTTGAGTATCAAAAACATCGACTTCTCCTTGCTGTTCCTTGATTTTCCCACGTTGAAATACTCGATTGGCTAGCTGATTATAAGTATAACTTTGAATAAAATCGGTGTAAGAACGTCTACCCGACAACAATAAGCTTGCTTTTCGTTTAAATAAAGGAATATCGACAATTAAATCGCCGTGGGTAAGATTCAAACCAGCGCCAACATAGACTTTATCAGGTATTTGTTGCTTGCTTTTCATATCGATCACGCTAGCTATTCGACCACCGTACTCTGCCCCAAAACCACTTCGGTAAACATCCACTTCATCTATTAGATAAGCGTTAAAAGCGGAAATCATACCAAAGAAATGACCACTATTATAAATCGGAATATCGTCTAGCAATATCAAATTTTGATCAGGTGTCCCACCACGCACATGCAAGCCCGAAGCTGTTTCATTTGGGCTATTTACGCCTGGCAAGAGCTGCACTAATTGCAAAACATCCGATTCCGTTAAGCCAGGAACTACATCCATTTTTTTAGGCCGTAAAACAATTTTATTCTCCTTAAAATCTTGCTCTATACCACTCGTTACATATTCTGTAATCACTACGTTTTCAAAAGTAAAATTAGCGAACTCCAAGGCAATCGTACGACAAGGCTTATTGATTAATTCTTGCGCAGCAAAAGACTGGGATTGATAACCTAAATAACTAATTTCCAAGCTATCCAAAGGAGAAAAATGTAATTTCAAAGAGAATTCACCAGAAGCATTACTCGTAATTCCCTTTGTTGTTCCTTTTAGAATGATGTTCGCATAAGGCAAGGGTTCGTTGGTGAGTTTGTCAAGGATACTCCCACAAATCTTAGGAATAAGAATAGCTTCTGAGCTTGGTGAAGGCGCTTGTGTGGTCTCTTCTTTTTTTATGATTAGAATGTGTTTTTCAGAAACCATTTCATAGGATAACCCTCTCTCTTTGAGTATTTTATTTAAAGCTTGTTCAAAAGGTTCCTTTCTTAGCTGAACAGTAACTTTTTCCCCTTCGAGCAAAGCAGCATCATAAGCAAAACGTATATTGTGTTGCGTTCCGATTTTGTGCAATATGTTTACTAAAGATTCATTTTTAGCTTTGAGCGTCAATTTAGGCAGAGATTGCCCACATAACTGTAAGGAGAGAAACAGTAGAAGAAAGATGTTAATCCATTTCATTGTCAATCAATCATTCTGGTTAAGAATTTCGAAAATAGGTGTGAGGTAAAACCTGTGAGGTCTCAAAGACCTGAGAGGTTTGAGGGATGGATACGCTCAACAAAGACCTCCCATTTCTTGCAGAAATCGCAAGTCGGGGGCTACCTTAGCCCTGAATCCCGTAGGGACACCCCCTTGTGATTGCCCTCTGAACCTTGACCATCACTCCATTAATCTTACGACACCATTCTCTTCAATTTCGTACTTAATGCTCATGGGAACGAAGACCATTTTTAGGGCTTGATCGAGGTTATTATGAACAAATCCTCCAGTATAGGTTCTTCCTGCAATAACATTACTATAGGTAATTTTAACCACATATTGCCTTTCCAACTCTTGGATAACTTCTTTAAGAGGCACCTTTAAGAAGCTGGATTCATTATTCAACCAAGTCGCCTCCGTTTTATCATTTGCTTGCCTGACTACTCTTCCATCTGCAACAGTTACGCTTTCTCCTACGCCAAGCTCCTCACTTATAGCTCCTTGTTTTACGCGCACGCTACCTTCATAACAATCTACACTCAACTTTGATGCTCTCGTAGCGACATTAAACGATGTCCCGAGTACTTGTACCGTTCCATTTGAAGTCTCTACTGTAAAAGTAGCTCCTTGCTCTACTTCAAAAAAAGCTTCGCCTTCCAGTTTTATCTGTCGTTCTTTTTGCCAGTTATTGACATCATAAGTTAAGCTAGAAACCGCGTTGAGTATAGCCTTTGAGCCATCGGGTAAAGCGATGACCATTTGTTGTCCAATCATCGTTTCCGTGGTAATTGCTCCATCTTTAAGGAGAAAATACCAACTGACCACTAGCACGATAGAGGCCGCAGCAGCCATTGCCCACCAATTCACCCGTTTTCTGATAACCTCATTCTTCTTTTTAGAAGACGCAGTCGTTTTTGCTTGTATTTTTGTCCATATGGCCTCCTCTTCAAATGAGGGAGCGACCAATTTATCCGATTCAGCCACGATTTTTTTGAAGTCGTCAAAATCTGGCCGACTTTCTAGTTCTTGCAATTCTTCCGCAGTAAGATCGCCGCTAAGCCAGCGAGCAAGAAGCGTATCATTTGTAAAGTTTTTTTCCATAGTCGTTGATGTTTTCAACTGTAGAACGAGATTCCTCGGTTTTACCCTACCTTTTTCAAGCACGAAGAATCAAGTTTCAGATGACCGCATTTTTATATTTTCGTTGACAGCTTCCGCAATTTAATTAAAGCCTTGTGCATCAGCTTCTCTACAGCCTTCACACTGACCTCTAAGTGAGCAGCAATTTCCTTGTAGGTCATTTTATCAATACGATTTAGCAAGAAAACGGTTCGTTGTTTTTCGGTCAATTCTTGAATCGCCTGTTCTAATCGTGCTTGAAATTCTTTTTCTTCCATCAGGTATTCTGGACTTTGATTCGTATTGGTATTTATAGCGAGTTGCTGGAATTTTAAGACTACTTTTTCATGTTTTACCCCATCTAAAAACAAGTTATTGCCTACAGTAAATAGAAAACTTTTGGCTTTTTCTATAGCCACTTTTGCACAATTATTCCACAATTTGACGAAAGCTTCTTGCACCAAATCTTCTGCTTTAGCAGCATTTCCAGTTCTATAATACATGAAATTATAAAGCGGTTTGGCTTGTTCCTTAAAAACAGCTTGAAAACGTTGGTGATTACAGAGTGTATTTTTCATGTTTGGTGATATTGTAATAGTCTTTTCATAAAGGTACATTTTTTCAATTTTAACGCCCTATTTTTTTTGAGGAATCAAGGACGAGGTAAAAAACTACCTTCTAAAAAAAACTTTTTTCCCAAAAGGGGGTGGGGTATTTTTCCAAATGGTCGTTTTACCTGTGAAATCACGAAATACTAACCCATTTTGCAAATAATTGACCATGAATAATAATTTTGGATTTAATGCGACCCTAGCCTTCTTGTTTGCCCTTCCATTAGGGTTAATGGCGTTCAAATTAGCTTTTACGAAGATGGATTGGATGACAACTATACCTCAAGAAGCCTATGAAGTACAGTATCAATTTACGGCTGAAAGTGAATCCCCTTTTTATGTAAAAACTTACCTTCCTAAATCTAATCGTCGTCAAGAAATCAGAAATGCTGCAAATCTTGCGGGAGCCCTAAATTTCTCTGTTGAAACGGTAGATGCTGGTAAAGTAGCGACGTGGAGAAGTGAGGAGAAGCAAGCATTTAACATTGGATATTCGTTTACCTTTGTAGGAAAATCCATTCGCTTTAATATAGATAAGGATTTACCGCTTGAAAGTAATTTCGATAAAAATTTAGCCCCTTTTCTAGTAGCCGAAGAGCATATCCAAGCAGAACACGAGAAAATAGTCGCTTTAAAAGAACAGTTAGTAGGCAATAAGAACAATTTCGTAAAGCCCTACTTAACTGCTATTTATCAGCATGTTTTGGATATTCCTGCTATACAAACAGCCGAGTTGACTGATGCTTTAACGACCTTAGAGCTTAATGAAGCTTCTTGTAATGGGAAAAGTCGGCTTTTTGTGGCTCTTTGCCGTGCTGCGGGAATTCCTGCACGAACAGTCGGTGGTCTTATTTTGCAAAATGGTGCGAAAAAAACCTCTCATTTATGGGCTGAAGCTTATGTTTATGGAACCTGGATTCCTTTTGATGCTTTAAATGGTCATTTTGCCAAATTACCCAAAAACTATTTAGAACTCTACCATGGTGATGAATTTTTAATTACACGTTCAGCAGACATGATTTTTGACTATCAATACATCATAAGCAAAAAAGCTGTTGCTCATCCTGCTTTAGAACAGGCTATCGCTTCTGGGAAAATGGCTGGATACTCCATTTGGACGTTATTTGGCAACACAGCGCTTCCTTTTTTCTTATTACGCTTTTTAATGCTGATGCCTTTGGCCGCTGTCATTGTTGCATTATTTCGCAACGTCATTGGTATGAAGACCTTCGGGGTATTCCTTCCTGCCTTGATCGCTCTTTCTCTTTTAGGGACTGGTTTTTCACTAGGAATCGCCTTGTTTACCAGTATCTTATTGTTTGTTAGCCTAATACATTTCCCCTTGGAGCGATGGGGCTTGCTTTATACCCCAAAATTGGTGGTCATGTTGACGGGAGTTGTGCTTGCTTTTCTAGTAGTTTTGCTCCTTGGAAAACAATTTCAGCCCAATGGTTTATCCATTTTAAGTTTTTTCCCACTTGTTATTTTAGCACTTACAGCAGAAAGATTTGCACGAACCGTCGTAGAAGATGGCTACTTCACCGCCCTTAAAATATTATTTCAAACCCTAATCGTAACTTCTTTTTGCTACTTGATATTTCGTTCGAAATCAGCACAAGTATTTATGTTTTCATTTCCTGAAACGCTATTGATTTTGGTGGGTATCATGCTCTTACTAGGTAGATGGATTGGATTGCGACTGTCAGAGTATAAACGATTTCAGTGGATTGAGAATTAGTGGCTCCCTACCTTTCAACTAAAAACCAACATCAATATGAAAAATATATTTCGCAAGATATTCGCCATGAACAACAATGTGCTAGGCATTAACCAGCGCAATGCGAATCTCGTTTATCATTATAACCATCGTAAAGATTTTCCTTTAGCAGATGACAAAGTGCGAACTAAATCTATCCTTGAGAAAAATGGAATTGCTTGTGCTGAGACTTATCAAGTTATTGAACGAATTGGAGATATTGCAATGGGATGGGAAGCCGTACAAGGTTATGAAAAAATTGCTATTAAACCAGCGAATGGAAGCGGAGGAGGAGGCATTAAAATCCTTCGAAAAAACAATAAAAACCAATGGGTTAGCAGTGGCAAAGGCATGGATAAGGAGCAAGTATTTGCGCATTTAGCGAATATCATTATGGGCGTGTATTCACTAGGCGGAAAAGACCGAGTTTTGATTGAACGATGTATCGAGCCTAGCCCATTTTTTCATACGATTTACCCCAAGGGTGTTCCTGATTATCGGGTTATTTTATTGCACGATGTTCCACTCCTTGCTATGCTTCGAGTGCCAACAGACAAATCGGATGGCAAAGCGAATTTGCATCAAGGAGGATTGGGGATTGGTATTGATATGAAAAATGGCTGTTTATTGCAAGGTTACGATGGTGAATACCATGATAATCATCCTGATACAGGCGCTCCAATTTTAGGAAAAACCATTCCTTTATGGGATGAAATCGTAGCTATTTCTATCGCTACTTCTAAAGCTTTTCCCCTGAATTATCTAGGGATTGACATCGTAGTAGACAAGGATTTAGGTCCTTTAATTATGGAAATTAATGTCCGCCCAGGCTTAGGCATTCAGAATGTCAATAAAGTCGGTTTAAAACAACTTATTAATCAATCTGGATTGACGGCATTAGCCTAATTTATCGAACATTTCTTCTTTTACAACTAAACATTTTATCATGAAAATCAATCGTTCTCCCCTACCCTATATTGCACTTTTAGGACTATTGTACACTGCTATTTTCATAAGTGACAACAAAATTGAACAACAAGAAAACCAAGCTATTATACAAACTATCGAGCTACCAACTTTGAATGGTAAACTGATGGCCTCAAAAGAAATAGAGGAGGGAGAAAA
>JAHDHB010000332.1 GCA_020631545.1 Saprospiraceae bacterium
TGAAAGAAATAAGGCGGTTAGCCTTGTTTTTTCAGCAAGCTTGGAGAGAAGGGGATGGGGGATGAGTTGGACGCTGTACCTTTCCCTACAACACAATAACAATCTCCTCCCTTCCATTTTCCAAATCAAAATAAGGCAAGCCCCGCACCGTTTTACTCGTATCAGGTTCGTAGGCCCAAGGGTCGAAGTTAGAAATAGTAGGTAGTGTTTGATAATCAACCCTTTTTAAAGTGACCATTGTTCTGTCAATGGTCACGAGAGGTCGAGGGAAACCGTGCAAAAACAAGCGGATTTTAGCGAATTTAGAAGCGGATTTTCCTTCTGGAGCAGACATGGTAATGATTCCTTCTTTACCATCAAAATGAAAGGAACGTTTAAAATAGTCGCCATCTTCATAAGCATAAGAAATGCCATCATCTTCATAATAAGACCATTCCACACTATCCCTTCCTATATAAAAATGGATTTCTAGCAGATCATTCGGCTTTTCGTCGGTATGCTGAATGGACGATTGAAGCGCTAGAAAACTACTTCCTTTGATGAATAAGGGTATTTTGTCCTTGGGGGCTTCTATGTAAACCTCATTAGGATTATTTTCAAAGGATTCGTAGTGGTTATCGTTGAAGAAATCATACCAAACTCCATCCGGCAAATAGACTTTCAAGACCTCTTGTTCTGGTAGTACAGGGCAGACAAGTATACTTGATCCGAAAAGAAATTGGTTTTGAAATTGAGGATCAAAAACCTCCTTACTTTCATGATAGTCAATTGCTAAGGAACGACTAACCGGTATTCCCGTTTCGCTGGCTTCATGAAAAGCAGAATATATGTAAGGCAGCAAACGATAACGCAAGGTGATGTAATTCCTTGAAATTTCTTCCGCTTCTTCCCCAAAAGTCCAAGGCTCCTTGCTTCGACTATTCACCATGCTATGCCCTCGAAAAAGCGGTGTAAAAACACCTAGAGCAATCCATCGAGTAAATAAAGCAATAGAGCCATCGCCCACAAATCCCCCCACATCATTCCCCGCAAAAGGCATTCCCGACAGCCCCAAGGAATTGACCAAGCGAGCGCCAAGTGCCAAATGCTCTTCTCCCGCATAATTGTCTCCCGTCCAAAAGGTACTATAACGCTGACTGCCAGCAAAAGCCGCACGGGTCAAAACAAAAGGGCGCTCGTGGGGGCGAAATTGCTTTGCCCCTTCCATGGTACTTCTAGACATCTGCATGCCATATACGTTATGCCCCAATTTATGGCTCACCTCCTGCCCGTCATAATCGAATGCTACTAAATCAGGAAAATGCTTTCCCCAAACAGAAGGCTCATTCATATCATTCCAAAATCCTTTGACACCTATTTCGACTAACTCCTTGAAATAGCTTGACCACCAAGCTCTTGCCTTCGGTTTAGTGAAATCTGGGAAATGACACCAACCGGGCCAGACTTGCCCTTTATAAGCTTGTCCATCAGGGTATTGAAGAAATACATTTTCATTCAAACCGCTTTGGTAGACTTCGTACGCTTCTTCTACCTTTACGCCTGGATCAATGATGATGACGACTTTAAAATTTAGCTCTGCTAAGCGTTTTATCAAATCATGTGGATTCGAAAAACGTTCGTCATGCCAAGTAAATACCTTGTAATCCTGCATGTAATGAATATCCAAATAAATAACATCCGCAGGAATATTTTTTCTTCTAAAGGTTTCGGCTATACGCAGCACCTCATCATCAGGATAATAGCTGTACCGACATTGTTGGTAGCCCAAGCTCCACAAGGGGGGCAATTCCATTCGTCCCGTAAGATCGGTATACGCTTTTAAAAGGTTGGGAATGTTCTCCTTGTAGAAAAAATAATAATCTAACTGCCCCTTAGGAGCGCTGAAAAAAGAAAAGCGATCATTAGAAGCACCAAAGTTAAATTTTGTCCTTGATGTATTGTCTAAGAAAATGCCATAGGGCAAATCATTCACAATTCCTATATAAAATGGAATGGAAGCATACAAGGGATCCGCATCTGAGCCATAAGCAAATACGTCCGAATTCCAATGCTCATATTGACAACCAGCACGATCAAGATTCCCCGTTTTCTCGCCTAAACCTAAAAAACGTTCTCCCTTTTGCAGCTCCTTATAGTTAGTTACCTCTTCTCCATCCCAACGAACACCAAAAGCCTCTTCATCTTTATTAACAACCTCATCATCAAGGGTATAAAAAGCTACACGAATCGGATTTTTCTGAATAACGGTTCGTACTTTTTGAAAATCAAACGTTAAAGAAGATGCTGTTTCCTCAATTTTTGGAAAGGCAGTCAATACTTTCCGATGAACGGCATAAGAGAAATCGTTAAAGGTTTCTCCTGTACGTACCGCTTGTACTCGTATAGCCCCAGTATCAAGCAAGGATAGCCTAAACGTTTCTTTTTGAGTCTTTAAATAAAGATGTTGCTTGTTGATTTCCCATTTCATAGCTAGTAATTTTTATAGTATTTCTTCTAACCAAAAACAAAATAGTGTATTATTTACACTTTCTCCATGATAGAAGAATCTTTTTTATTTAATTTTTCAAGGCAACGCTATCGTGAGGCTGGTAGAGGTTGTGCGAGTACCCTACATACAAGGCTAAAACCTCTTTCCCAGCCTTTTTGTCACCACTAAATCAGCGTTTTTTTTCACATAAAACAATCAAACAAGTATCAAATAGCAAAATTAGTTAATACTTTTAAAAGTTTAATCTTTGTAAAAATGTGGTGAAACAATCTAATTAAGGTATAAAATTAGGCAATACGAATTTTTGTGTGCATATTTGCCGTTGAATTTCACACCTAATTTATTCACCTAGAATGTTAAAACACCTAACATGATGAAAAATTTTTTATTAACGCTGATTGCTTTGTTTAGTTTTATGGCTTTACAAGCACAGCAAAATATGTCTCAACTGTCCAATTGGGACGGCAATAACATCCAAAAATCAGGCGTTTACTACAACGATATTTGGGGGTATGTTGATGACCAAGGCAACGAATATGCTGTAATAGGTAGTCCGACCAAAGTTCACTTCGTTGATGTAACGAATGCCACTAGCCCTGTTGTAAAAGCAGAATTTACAACTGGCGCAAACTCTATTTGGAGAGACATGAAATCTTTTGATCGCTACGTTTATGGTGTAGCAGATGAAGGAAGTGAGGGTTTGACTATTTTTGATATGAGTGCCTTACCTGGAGGAGCGATTACGCAGGTTTACCAATCAAATAGTGTTTTTAGCCGAGCACATAATATTTATATAGACTCTCCAAATGAGCGTCTTTATGTTGTAGGCTCCAACACCCAAAATGGAGGTGTTATCGTTTACAGCTTAGCCAACCCCGCTAATCCTTCAGTAATTGCTAATATTTCTTTGCCAGGGGGTTATGTACACGACATCTTTGTTCAAAACAACATTGCTTATGCTTCGCATGGTTACAATGGGTTGTATGTTTATGATTTTACCAATGCGACCAACCCTGTTTCAAAATCCAGTATCAATACTGGAGGTTACAACCATAGTAGCTGGATAAACGAAAGCGGTTCACACTTGATTTATGCCGAAGAAGTACCTGCTGGTCGGCCTTTGGGCATGATCGATTTGGCAGGAGTCAACAATAATAACATTTCGATTGCTAGTACTTTTTCTTATCCGCTAGAAGCACCGAATGCTACGAACGTTACTTATCATAATCCTTTTATTTTAGATGATTATGCCGTTATCTCCTCTTATTTGGATGGAGTAACGATTATGGATATTTCTAATCCTTCCAATCCTACACTAGCGGCTTACTATGATACCGATCCTAGTAATACGAGCTACCCTGGTCTAGATGGTTCTTGGGGGGTCTATCCTTATTTTCCTTCTGGAAACATCATTGCTACGGACATCGCGAATGGATTGTTTGTCCTAGGAACAACGATTACCTTGACTTCTGATTGTAGCAATGGTGTTCAAGATGTCTTTGAAACGGGTATTGATTGTGGTGGTTTCTGTAAGCCTTGTGCTGCCGCACCTCCTTCTTGTGATGATGGCGTACAGAATGGCGATGAAACAGGTGTTGACTGCGGTGGTGCCAATTGTCCTGCTTGTCCTTCCTGTTCAAATGTAACGGTTACCATTGTTGTAGATAATTATCCAGTAGAAACGACTTGGACCATCACCGATGCTTCTGGCCAAACGGTAGCTTCTGGAGGAAACTATGATGGCCAACCGAGTGGTTCAACCGTAACGGCTGACAACTGCCTAACGGATGGTTGTTATAACTTTAATATCTTCGATTCTTATGGTGATGGCATCTGCTGTGGATATGGAAATGGCTCTTATTCGGTAACGGATAACCTGGGAGCTGTGCTGGCTTCTGGCGGTAGTTTTGCCTCTTCTGAATCTACAAATTTTTGTATAAATTTCTCTGAACCAACCTGTAACGATGGCGTTCAAAATGGTGACGAAACGGGCGTTGACTGTGGGGGCTCTTCTTGCGAAGCTTGTCCTGTAGCTGGCTGTACCGATACGGGCGCACATAATTATGATCCCAATGCTACTCTAGATGACGGCTCTTGCGAAACCTGTAGTGATAATGTATTGAATGGCGATGAAACGGGTGTTGACTGTGGCGGTGCCTTGTGTGGTCCTTGTCCTGTACCGGGCTGTATGGATGCTAGCGCACACAATTACAATCCTAATGCTACCGTAGATGACGGCTCTTGCGAAACGTGTTCTGACGGTGAGCAAAATGGCGATGAAACAGGTGTTGACTGTGGCGGTGCTTTATGTAATGCTTGTAACGTTGATGTACCTGGCTGTACCGATGCGAGTGCCCACAATTATGATGTAAATGCAACGGTAGATGATGGTTCTTGCGAAACTTGTAGTGATAATGTATTGAATGGTGATGAAACGGGCGTTGATTGTGGTGGAGCCTTGTGCGATGCTTGTCCAATACCGGGTTGTACTGATGCGAGTGCCCACAACTACGATCCAAACGCAACGGTAAACGATGGCTCTTGTGAAACGTGTAATGACGGCGTTCGAAATGGCGATGAAACGGGTGTTGATTGTGGCGGAGCATTATGTTCTCCTTGTGACCCTGGTGGCTGTTCAGATGTCACCATTGACAGTAACAACTTTGATAGTGGTTGGGGGATCTGGAATGACGGTGGTTCGGATGCGCGACGCTCTGCGAATGATGCAGCCTATGCCAATAGCGGCAATTACTGCATACGTTTACGGGATAATACCACTTCTTCAACCATGACAACAGATCCTTTAAATCTATCTAATTATCAGGAAATTACAATCGACTTTTCTTTCATTGCAGTAAGTATGGAGACCAATGAAGATTTCTTTGTTGAAATGGATAATGGTAATGGCTATACAACGATAGCAAATTATGCTTCGGGAAGTGATTTTAGCAATAATGTCCGTGTGAATTATTCTGAGTTGGTCACTGGGCCTTTCTCTTCTTCCACGACGATCCGCATTCGTTGTGATGCATCTGGAAACGGAGATAGAATCTACATTGATGATGTCGTTATTTCTGGATGTGTCAATAATTTCGCACCAGAAGAAGCAGAAAATATTACGCCTATAGAAATCATAAATAAGCCGACTCCAGCCATCACAGCACTTACGCTTTACCCTAATCCTACAAGGGATGAGTTAAATGTGAGAGTCAGTCTCTTAGAGACAGAAGCGATGTTGTATGTTATGGATATTACAGGGAAAGTAATGCGTATTTTACCGCTTGCTGAAGGAACTGCCTTAACGCAAATCAATACTTCTCAGTTTGTTCCAGGCTACTATTTTGTAACCTTGGTAGAAGCTGATGGATATAGAACAACGAAAAAATTCGTTGTAGCGCGTTAGTCATTTCACGATAAATTTGAGGCAGCGACCTTCCTGTTATGTAAATGGGGTTGGTGTGTTTGCAAAAATGGGAAGGTCTTAGAAAAGCATATTGCCTCAGCTAAAACTGTCCATTTTTTGCCTCGCACTACATCTTCCCGCAAAACTGGATGGTTTTCTGCTCCTACGTTTGCAGCAAAACAAACGACCCAAAACTTTAAGAGTACGTAGGGAAATTTTCAGTCAGATTATTTCTGCTGCGTAAGTTGATAAAAAGGTCAGGCACTTCTTCGGAAGTTGTCTGGCTTTTTTTATTCGTTATGGGTAGAAGACGAGGACCTTGAACTTATAGTTTTCTATGAATTTTGCTTCTTCGCTACAAAACTAATGATTTATGAGCTTTGAAACATCATTCTTCATACCGTTTACAATAGGCTGCCAAGGTCATTTTTTTAGCATAAGCCTTTAGCCAAGTATGAATGTTTAAGTAAAACAATTCAAAGTCAGCCTTGCTACGATGCTTGGGAAATTTCTGTTCAAATTCGCCGATAAAATCATATCTAGGAGATCGTCCCCAATTTTTTTCCACCAATCTGAAAAAGGCAAGGATATTTTTGTCGTAAGGACTTCCCCCTCCTCTTTTCTTTAGAAAGCGTTTTATTTCTTGAAAACCATGTTCAATTCTAGTAAATTTTTGTAACTCTAGGAGGATCATGATGCTAAAAAATCGACAAGCATATTCATATTTCTTACTATACTTTTTAGGTTGGCTGAGTGCTTTGAGATTTAAACTATAAGCTAACTCATATTTACCGTAGAAAAAATAATAACGCGCTAAATTATAACAGAACCAAGTACCCTGCGGTATTTTTTCTGCCACCTTATCTAAATAACCGTCAAGTTCAGCAGCTTTATCCGGATAGTAGGGCGCCCTTAAGAATTTTCTGTATTGAAGTTCGTAAGATAAAGCAAACATCCTTGTATGGCTGTGCTTATAAGGAAGAGGATATTGGACATAAAATTGATCCAATTGCTTGACATGTTTCTCAAAATGTTCCAGCTCATTAATCATCGTACATAAACCTATTTTTCGCACGAGTACTTCTTGATAATTTTCAAGGGTTAATGGATTTAATTTTGTGCTTATTTCAGGGAGGCTTTTGAGCATAGCATAAGCCGCTTCATTCGAATCACTCCTAAGCTGGTTCGTTATTCCCATCATACCAGATGTTGTTATAATAAGACGATTGCTATGTTGAAATTCATTTGATTCAGTGAATGGCTGACACAAGGAGTCCAAACTTAAATAACCTTGATTTTCAACTCTTTCAAGAAGCACTGGACGATTATTGACACAATCGCTCATCAGTTGCAGTTTATCAAATTCTAAATCATTAACGAGGTTGAATCTTGTGATGGTTTTTTGAGAATTTTCTTTAAGTCGAGCTACTTTTTCCTCTAGTGGTTTATTATAATAATAGACATTCAATATTCTTTTCTCCCATTCTAATAAATGTATTTTTAGTCCATAAAACTCAAATTCCTCACAAATTTCAAGTCCTTTTCTAAGTATTTTTTCACATTCATTGACCATGCCTTTATCAAAAAGAAACATGATATCTTCAAGCATTGTTAATACATGCCTCAATTCTCCCTTATTGGCATAATAATCTCTTAAAATTTTGAGGATGCGTTCAAAAAGTTGCTTCTTCGTAACGGCTAGGTTTCTAAGGAGGACAGGAGATAGTTTTTTTCGTAATTCAGCATCTTTCTGCGGTTTAAGCTTACCTATTAAAGTATAGAGCTGCAATAAATTACTATTTGAGCTAGAAAGTTTCAG
>JAHDHB010000333.1 GCA_020631545.1 Saprospiraceae bacterium
TACAAGTATTATCGTTACTGATTTAGAGGTTTGTACAGGTCGAGACATTTCACGATAAATTTTCAAGAGTGTTAAAGACAAGAGGTTTAAGCAATTAGACCTCCCTCGCCCTGCGGGTATAGTATCCACTTTCGTGGTTCACTCGCTTGAAGGTTTGTCAACCTTCAAATTTTGCTGAGCAAAATTATCGCTCATTCATCTCCGAAGGGAGATACCCCCCTTCATAAATTTAGAGCTTTATAGGTTCTAGAAAATAAGTTTTCAGACGACCTCGCCCCTGACACCTCGCCCCTATTTTGCAGCGTAGCAAGCAAAATTTCTTAGCGTTCTTGTTCATACTTAAGGTATTCCTTCATTCTTTGAAGACATTCTTGAATGATGGATTCTCTTTCGGCAGATGAAATTCTGCTAACGGTAGATGTTTGTTGCTCTTGTAGATCTTCATCCTTAACGATACCTTTGATTAGCAATTCTTTAATGACCGTGTTGTTGGACATAATTGTTTTATTTAAAACGCTTGAAATAGCGATAACAAAGTTCAATTTCTTCAATTAAGACATTATTATCACTCATAGAATTTAGATCACTAATGGTCCATTTTACGGGATAGGCTCCATCGAATAACCAAGAGGCTGCTGGCTTTCCTTTTTCATCCAATAAATGAACGATAACGTTCTTGGGTTCAATCTTTTTCTTACTGTTTCCTCCACCAAAAGAAAGCGTCTCCATGCACCAAGTGACAAGGGTTGCCGTTTTTTTGATTTGCATTCCTCGTTTGAGGATGAGTTTTTGGGAGAATTTCATTCTGCCCGGCACTCTATGAACAAATCGGTTTTCGCCACCTTCTGGAATTTCCATGGTTTGCATCTCCGAAGTCAAGCCTTTCACTTCACTAAAACCAAAGGCTTCCTTCTTGATCATCACATTGAAATAAAATGGAACGGGTGGATAATATTCTTCTGCCACAGGTTAAATAGTTAAAAGTTAGTAGTTATCCGCGATAGTTATCGGGAGTTAGTAGTTGCTATGTGTGCTAACTATGCGCTTATCTACTAAGCTGGATTTAGAAAGTGCGAAGCACTTGTTTTAAGGTACTCTGCTTTTCTGTAGCCCTTGACTTCAGTCAGGGGACACGAAAGAATCAATATGATCTATGATTCCGGATCCCCCGAATGAATTCGAGGGTTATAGAAAGCGAATCCCGTAATCGTTTAATTATTCAATCGTTAGGAGATTACGGGGTCAGTGCTACGCACTTTTTTCGTTTTTGGTTTCTAGACCTAGGGTTAAAACCCTAGGCTACAGACGGTAGAACTCCTACGGAGTTAGTTGTACTTCACTCCTGCTAAAACCGCTTAAGTTGCGGCATTAGACTCCGAGTCACCGCCTGACACCGTCAGGAACTCAGTCTCCCCGCATCGTGCAAACTCCTAACTTTTAACTCCCGATAGTTATCGCGGATAACTACTAACTAAAAAAATTATGTTTTAGAGAATGATTCGTAGACGACTTCGACTTCTTCGATTGCTGGAGCCGATTCTTCTTCCGAGTTTAAGCCCGTAGGGGTCACTTTGGAAGGGAAGGCGTTGATCAGCGTCCAAGTCATTGCTGGCGCACCAGCTTCATCAAGCAGTTTAATCGTAATGGTACGACGCTTGATGGTGTTGAGCTTGATCTCTGCAAACCAATCTAGGAAAATGGTATCATCTTTAAACACCCCTTTCTTCAAGGTAATGTTGCCGTATTTCTTCATTCCCGGCATCTTGATTTTGTGGTGGTTGGGGCTATTCCCATGTCGGTATTCTACGACAGAAACTTCTTGATTGAGTCCTTCGCAAGTCTGGAAGCCCGTTTTGCCGAGGTCGCTGATTTCGACTTCGAAATAAAATTTTGGTAAGGGCCATACACTCCCTTGAGCACTACCATCGTCAGCCATGATATAAGACTTTTTAGAGTTGAATAAATTAAATTACTAAAAACAGGGGGGTGATGTAGAGAGTAGAGGGTATAGAGTAGAAGGACTTACCTTTATAACGTTATTGTTTTCCTTCGGAAAATCTTTCTACTTACTACTTTCTACTCTTTACAATTTTTTTCTTAAATCAGACATCAGTCCTATCCTTTTTGCATTTGCTGCTGGAAGGTGATGACGATAAATTCTGCTGGACGAGAAATGGCCAGCTTAACGCTAATGCGCATGATGCCTTCTAGTACATCTTGTGGGGTCATGGTAACGCCAAGCCCTACATCTACGGAGAAGGCTTCGGCGGGACTAGGCCCTACGAGCGCACCTGTACGCCACTGATTGGCTAAGAAGCTGTCCAACATGCCTTTCATATTGATCCAAGTATTGGCATCATTGGGCTCAAAGACATAAGCTCCTGCTGCAATACGGATAGATTCTTCTATCATAATCAGCGTACGACGCACGTTGATGTATCTCCAGTCATTACTGTTTCCATCCAATGTTCTAGCTCCCCAAACCAAGACGCCTTTACCGATGAAGGTACGAATGGCATTAATGGCTTTTCCATCAAGTGGAAGGTTGAGGTTTTGTTGGTTTTCGGCAGTCAAATTGACAGAAGGCCCGATGACGCCGTTCAAGGAGACATTGGCTGGAGCTTTGTGTACGCCAATGGTGTTGTCGACCATGGTGTAAATTCCTGCCATAGCAGAGGAAGGAGGTAATACGTTCATTACCTTCGTCAGCTCACTAATGATTTCCTTAAATAAAGGACTCACCGCCTTGAGCGTATTCGAAAGCGCAAGGGTGTCGGTAGCATTGAGGTCGGTACCGATTTTTTGAATCAGCTCTTGAATTTGTGCGGTGCGTTGTGCTTCGGGTTCTGCTGGATCCAAGCCTTCTATGGTTGGGAATTCAGCCATCAACAAGGCTTTGAGATCATCGAGGTTGTTGATGTTGTTGTAATCCAACTCATTGCCTTGTACGATAGATGTATTCAACCAAGGGTAATAAGCGCCCCCAAATGCTAGGAAGTTGGTTCCAATACCTGAGCGGAATTTGGTAATGACATCTTCCTCATCATGCGTTCTGTCCTGGAAGCCGTTAAAGACATCAAAAATGCCTACTCGGTTTTTCATTTTGTAACCGCAATGATTTAACACTTCTTTATAAACGTCATAGCATTGGTTTTCATCCTCTAATAACGTAGCATCTGGTACGACAATGATGGTCGGTTCTTGCTCTTTAAGTAAAGGTTTTAACCCTTCTATCAATTTATCTTTCTCGATTTTAGCTGGTTTAGCTTCTTCGCCATCCTTTTCCATGTACTCGCCCACGGAAATGATGTAGCAAGGGCCACCACCATTGGCAAAAAATAGTCGGATAGAGTTGTACAAATGAAAGATCGATTCTTTTTCAAACTGAAATGCATCGGCAGTAGCTGGTGTTCCTTCTGGCCCTACCAAGTTGTAGGTATTATTCGGAGCGCCTCCAAAAAAGCTAATGTAATCCGCTAGGGAAGTGATACGCGTGGGCTTCATATGCAAGGTCTTCTTGCCTCGCATAGCCATAGCGGTATACCCTATAAAAGCGGGAACAGCAGTAGCTACTGCAACTACCGAGTTTGGAAAGGCATTTTTTTCTTCGATATATACACCAGGGGTTTGATATACCTGTGCCATAAACTTTAATTTTTAAATGTTTACAAAAATTTCCGCGAAAAATATTCCGTCGTCCTTCCCTGGCACGAGGTACTCATAGCTAGGGGTAGGAATCGTTTTTTTTATGGTTAAGGCTTTGCCTACTTTCTTCTTGAATTCTAGTAGCAAAGGGCCTTGTGGTTGTTCTGCAAAAGGCAACAACTCCTTGGATATAATGGTGGTAGCCATTTTACCGTTCTTCATCTTTTCTGCTGCTGCTGCTTCAAATTCTACTTGCTCTTCTTCGTCTCCAATTCTAAATTTGTCATAAAGATTCTCTTGTTGACTACTTATAATGTAGTACTTCCAACGTGTGGCTCTCGCTTTGAACCGTAGTTCAAAAATGGGGTTGTTGGTTTCCTCTTCAAGTACTTCTTGGGGTTTTATATAAATGTCTACAAACCCTAGGGGTATACGGTGCCGCGTCTTTCCCGAATAGAAGGTTTGCTTCAATTCTCCATCTTCAAAAAGCTGATAACGGCCTGAAGGTTCTTCACTCAAATCTACTGCAATACTTTGACGTCCATGCAGTTCTATTTCTTCCTCCCAAATCATTTCCTCGGCTTCATTCTTTAGGGTGAGGACTACTTTTTCCTTGGCTTCGCTCAGGGTGTACTGGAAGACTGAGGGAAAATAGGCCACTAAATTTTCTTGATCTGCTTGGGCATTTTTGTGCAAAAGTTGAACCTCATCTACCTCGTTTTTTTCTACATTCGAAAAATGAAAACACGTCCCTTTTCGTTTAAAGGGTAATTCTGTATAGTTCAGAAAATAAGGCGATTGTGCTTGTAGTACAAAGGAAAATTTAAGCGTTTCCTCTTCTTCTGCCAAGATCGTCTTTAAGCGTTCTTCATTGCGGTAGCCTAAACAAATCTCTGCCCCGAAGGACTTGAACAGTAAACCGAATTGCTGTATCAACTTTGCAGTATCAGTGCAGGGTTCTACTATTATATCACGACAGTTCTGATCTTCGTAAAAATCATGCTTTAACCGCAGGCTAAAGAGCTTTCCAAAATGTCTAAATATATCAATGTCCATCAGCTCATTTTGTTTGGGTTAGGGCATAGGTATCTCATGTCAGCTCAATGTTGTTTTGGGCTTCGTTTTGGGGTTGATTGTGTGCGGTGCATCGTGGACGGTGTATTGTATGCCGTGTATTGTATGTCGTCCATGGGTTTAAACCCATGGCTACAGACAGGGAACTCCTATGGAGTTTGTTGTATTGTGGGCGTTTGGACGCCTTGCGTTCTATTCACGTACACGCTCACACAATCACCCCCACACACAATCTCACACACAACACCTATTCAATTCCGAAAATGGCACTGGCTTGGCCTTTTACACCGTCTTCATTGATGACGAATGTTTTGATTTTATAAATGACGGATGGCATGTATTTATTTCCTAGGACGCCCCACAATCGACCGATCTTCTCTAGGTCCATACTTGCCATTTCGATTACTAGTTTTTCTGTTTCTGGGCTTAGTTCGGCGTTTTCCTTGGCCCAAAAGAGGGCATTGCTTTGAAAATAACCGACAACGCCTCGGATGAATTTTAAGGATTCTTCGTAATGCTCGCCTTCAAAATTGGAGACGATAAGGACATGTAAAACGATGTCCATGGGGGGACTACTTTTGGTAAATCCGCCGCCCATATTCCGCGAGTACTTGCTTGCTGGCCGCTTTAGTCGATCTTCTTCGATGTTAATCAAAGACATGACGATTTTGTTCTTCTCTGCTCCTAGGCTTCCATCTTGATTGAGCAAGTTGGAAATGACCACAATGTCTTCTGGTAGTCCGTATCGCAGCTTTAAGTAATCGTTCAGCTCTTTTTTTAAAAATCGTAGTACTTCCAGAAACATCGTTTAGGTTTTTTAAAGGGAACAGGTATCAGGGGGCGACCACAAGGGATAGCCCCTACGGGATTCAGTATTGAGGTCACTCCGAAAAGACCCTTCTTCAAAATATGATTTACGCACTGAGACTTTCATACCTCTTACTTCATAAATCCATACATTTCCCTGACTTCTCTTCCTACATCTAAGATATAACATCATCGGCCTCCTTGCAATGTTTTCCTCCGAAGTTTTCGTTTGACTCTTTTAACGGTCATGAAATGGGGGAAAACGGGGGAGGGGGGATTTTTTATCATTAGGAACTTTTATACCACTGAGACGAGTAGTCTTCTTGTAAGGATCTAAAGGATTTTGTTGCTTATCGAACGCTGTAAAATTAAAATCTTATTGCTCGCTGAACTTTTACTCACACACTAAGCTTTGATAAGCTGACCTTAAAGATTCTAAAATACTCATAAAAATACAGATACATGATAGGTATATTAATTCCAACTTACCCTCTATTTTTTTTGAAAATAAATAATATTTAGTGCAGCTACCTCTCTACTCCCCCTCTGGTCGGCTTCCTAAGCTCTTTGGATACTACCTCCGTCTTCGTTCGGCTATCTCCGCCCTTTCGATTTCCATTTGCTCATCCTGTATTCGCATTTCTTTCATTTTTTCCCTTAGTTGTTTGTCAATTAACATTTCTCTCATATAATTTTCTTTACCTATGTAGCGTTTTTCTTTCGTGTCAATCTTATTGTCATTCATTGATGGACTCCTATCCGCTTCTTTCCAAACGTTTAGCTCATTAGGATCCACTTTGTCCTGATCTCCCATTCCTATCTCGAGTACATATTGTTCCAAGTGATATTGGTACGATGTCCAGACCTCAATCGCAGTGTGATACGGGGCAAACATTTTTTTACTCTTCTTCTTTTGCCAAAATTTAATTGCTCCCAGCATAAGTGCCTCTACCTCCTTGTAATCCGTAACATCTAATCCCCTCAGTACTCGCAACAAATTCGCGGTGGTCGCTGATACCCCCGAATTCCAATGCGAAATCTTTTGCATTTTACTATCCTCTGCCAATTTTGAATTTATATTCATATTTGTGTGAAAGAATGGAATCCATGCAGTTTTTTGGGCTCTCTCCTTCATTTTTTTACCTTCTTTATTATTTTTGAACTTTTTCCTCGTAGCGTCCATCGCCTTATTCAATGTCTTCGTGTTAGTTGTAAACTGACGGCGGATCGCATTCCCAATATCTAAAAGTAAGCCACATGTGTCATCCACTGTCCAATTTTCTTTATTCCATGCATTTAAATTGTGGATTAAAGCGACCTTTTCCTTCGTATCAGGACTATATATATCCGAATCACGCCCTTCCTTCATTAAACCATCCTCCAATAATCCATATACACTTTCTTCATTTGTAAACATATTTATTAATTTGGCCTTTATCTTTTCCATTGCTGAATCCACGTCCGTCTTTAACTTATCTTCCCCCGCATCATCCTTAGGTAATAAAATCTCAGCAAGTGGATCTTTTGCCAGTTGAAGAGTGGCGCCTCCTTTGTTTTCTTCCCTAATTTTAAAGTCCTCGCCCTGTATGTAAGAGCCATAGATCACCTGCGCCTTTTCATCCGCTTCTCGCTCCAGTCCACTATCATCATTAATATTCACCTTCCCCTTCAACTGCCTTGTAGGTCGTACTCTCCCTTGCTTCTGCTGCACCACATGCCAAGCCTCATGCGGCAAATGTTTCTCCTGCCCTGGTGCTAGATGAATATCCGTACCTTGGGCATAGGCATGTGCTTGTAGCTGTGCAGGTTTGGCAGAATTGTAATGGACTTTTACATCGTCCATGGCTAGGCCAGAGAGGTTTTCTATGCCTGATTTTAGATTGTCGGGAAGGCCAGTGTTGTTGGTTTTTCTTTGTATGGGGGTGTTTTTGCCTAGGCTAGCTAGGGCATTTTTGCCGTCTTTTTTTCTTTGAATCGATTTAAGTTTTCCTTGCAATAATTCTTCATCAATTTCTTTGCGCTGGATAGGGAGAAATTTGCCTTGCAATAGGTCTTCTTCTAATCCTTTTCGCTGGATAGTCTTGAATTTTCCTTGCAATAGTTCTTCTTCCTCCATTCCCTTCCGTTGTATAGATTCTTTAGCGTATCTTTGGAGTTGTGCTATTTTTTGCTCCTT
>JAHDHB010000334.1 GCA_020631545.1 Saprospiraceae bacterium
TCAGTTAATGCCTGATGATTATCAAGAGCTTTACAAACGAGTTACAGATAAGGACAAAAAACGAATTATTTGTGATTTTATTGCAGGTATGACTAATAAGTACGCTATAGAGTTTTATGGGCGATTAACTTCTGAAAACCCAGAGACGATATTCAAGCCACTCTAATCAACACTCTCTACACTAAACAAAAAATCCCGATACTCAGTAAAAACCAAGCATCGGGACATACAATATCTTTAAAAACTTCCTTTTACTGTTTCAATCTAGGATCTAAAGCATCCGTCAAACCTTCTCCTATGAGGTTGAAGAGGGTGACTGTGATGAAGATGGCGAAACCAGGGAAAATGGCCATCCACCAAGCGGCTGGTGCTGTCCTTGCTATTGCCAATAGTTTTCCCCAAGTAATGACCTCCGCAGGGACACCAATGCCTAGGAAGGAGAGGAAGGATTCGATGAGTATAGCCGCTGCAATACCAAAAGCAACCGCGATAAATACTGGCGAAAGGGCATTCGGTAAGGCATGTTTGAACATCGCTCTAAGCTTAGAGAAACCTAGGGCTGTAGCGGCCTCGATATACTCTAAACGACGTACACGGAGCAACTCTGCTCGAACAAAACGCGCGATGCCTGTCCAACGTAGTAATCCGATTACGAGCATAACATTGAAAATGGAAGGCTCCGTAACGGCTACAACGGCCAAAATAAGGACTAAAGTAGGTATGGAAACGATGATTTCGATAAGGCGGGTAACCAATATATCGATAGGAATCGTAACGGGTTTTGCTAGAAATTTAATCTTTTTGAAGGGAATGGCTATGAGGTTAGCCAAGGCGACAATGCCCGCCATAATCCCGATTCCTAGTAGCAGTTGTTTGAATACAGCACCACTACCCTCTCCAAATGAATCGGATAGGATGTAGGAACGCGATAGGAAACCGTAGAAAAAGCCTAGAAAAAGACCGATAAGGGTGAACACTACGGAGATTCTAGACATTTTGAATTCGGTATCGCCGAAGAAGCCCGCAAAAGCGCCTAAGATAATACCGATAAAAGTGGCGAGGCCCATCGCTACAATACCGACCATAAAAGCAATCCGAGTTCCGTGTATCATTCCTGCCAATACATCCCTACCTAAGTCGTCTGTGCCTAGCCAATGCCGCCAACGCGTAGATTTCACCGGCTGATCGCCAATGGGCGAGCAGTAGTTGCAGCTATAATCTAAGTTTCTTGGCAAGTAAGGAATAGGAGGAAAAACGGCAAAATCGTAATTGATTGTTTTCCAATCCACGTTTTGAAAATGTTTTGGCCATTGTGCAAGTCCTAAATCAACAGCATATTCCTTCACTACAGGGAAATAGATACTTCCTTCATACTTACAAACCAAAGGTTTTTCATTGGCTATAAAATCAGCAAAAACAGCGATAACAGCTAAGAAGAGAACAATATAAAACGAGTATAAGGCTCGCTTGTTCTTCCTAAACTGCCGTTTTACATAAGCCCAATAGCTCTGATCGAGCTCTTTCTTTTGCTCAGCGTTTTGTTTATCGTTTCCTTTCTTCTTTCCAAACATGGAACGTATGTTTTAAGTAAGCTTATATTAAAAGATGATGACTTGAATGAGTGGGTGTTATCTCAAATTACTTAAAGGTAATTCTTGGATCGACTATCGCATATAAAATATCCGCAATTAGATAACCAATCATAGATAATAAGGCTAGTAACATCACCACGGTAAACACCATCGGATAATCAGGGTATTTAATGGCTTCAAACAAGACACGCCCCATGCCTGGGATGGTGAATATGATCTCAATAACGATAGAACCCGAAATCATCAAGGGGAAGACATTGGCAAACAAGGTAATAATCGGCAATAATGAATTGCGGAAAGCGTGTTTCCAAATCACCTTTTTCTCATCTAATCCTTTGGCTCTGGCTGTACGAATATAATCTTGACGTAAAACGGAAAGCATCCCACCACGCATTTGTCTAGATAAGAAGGCTAAACTACCATAAGTCCAGCAAAACAAGGGAAGAATAAGATGGTAAGCACGAATACCTAAAGTCCCGAAAAAGCCTGTACCTTCTTTTACTTCTCCAATTCCGTATGGCGGAAACCAATTCAGGTAATCGGGTTGACAAAGGAAAGTAATCAGTAAGGTAGCCACCCAAAAACTCGGTAAGGAATATAAGATAAATAGAACAGTCGTAACAATTCCATCAGCTCTAGTGCCTTTATTTCGAGCAGAAAAAATGCCTAAAGGAATAGATATTAAATAGGTAAGAATGATAGAAATCAAGCTAATAATCATCGTCCAATACACATAATCCCATATTTTGTCTGCAATAGGGCGTTTGTCTTGAAAAGAACGACCAAAATCAAACATCAAAAACTTAGAAAACCAATTATGGTACTGATTACCAAACCCATACCAGTTAAGAGCAGGGATTTTCGTTTTCCCTAAAGTAGGGTTAGCCTTCATATCATTATAGCTAGCTAGAGCTTTCTCGTAGAAAGGCAAAATAGCTGCTGTAGAAGGTATCGGTTCTGCATACTTTTTGATCTTGCCAAAAGCCTTCATGATGTCTTTATCCTTGTAGCGAATGCTAAGGTTGTTCGCTGCGCCCTTGATTTTGATCAAGGCAGAAGGATTCAGGGAGTCTTTTTTGACAGCCCAAACGGCGTCATTTAAGGCTTGCGTACTTTTGTAGTATTGATCGACCTTATCCCAATTGCCATAATCATTGATAAGGCGAGAGAGGTTTTCTCTATCTGCTTTTTTAGGTATCCGATATAAGGTATCAGGATAAGCCGCCGAACTGATGGCAAAATAAAACACAGGAAGATCTAGCCCTAGTTTTTTACGTTCAGCATTGTACGCTTCTATAGGAATAGGTTCTCCCTCCGGAGTAGCTCCTAGCATTTTCTCGACAGGATCACCCGGCGCAAAAATGTTGAGCATAAAAATTACAATAGAAATAATAATCAACGTAGGAATAAAAATCAATATCCTTTTAAGTACGTATTGAAACATAATTAGGCTTTTGCTTGCATTAAAATAGGAAATTAGGAGTCAGTTTGTTTCCCTGACTCCTAACGTTCACTAATTTGGTGTAGGAACAGGTTTAGTGATCTTGAAGGACGATGCCCAATATCCAGGGCGGTTACCAGAGACTAAAACGTTCTTATATTTGTTATGTACGGCAATACGCTCTTTTTGAGCTAATAAGAAAATGTAAGGTGCATCATCATGGATGATTTGGTGCAGTTTTTTGTATAATTCAGCACGTTCTTTTTCATCCATGGTTACTCGCATTTTCTCTATTAAAGCATCACTTTCAGGAGTTCCAAACCCGGTGTAGTTTGAACCACCATCCGTAGCAGAATCCGAATGCCAAATTTGCTTAGGATCGCTTTCTAAAGGAGAAGAAATCCAACCAGAAACAAACATTTCGAAATCACCGATTTTATTTCTTTCTAGGATAACTGCCCATTCTAAAGGAATAACATCGACTTTGACACCTACTTTTCTTGCTGCTTCTTGGAAAATAAGGCAAGCGCGTTCACGGCGAGAGTTTCCAGTATTAAAATTCAATTTAATATTAAAATCTACCTTCTCACCATCAATTTCTTTGTCAAGAATGCCGTTTCCATCAGTATCTTTCCATCCTGCTTCGGCAAGTAACGTCTTTGCTTTTTCTAGGTCGAATTCGTAAGGTTTCACATTAGGATTCAAGCGTGCTTTAATATCTGGATGTGTGAAAGAAGCGACTTGAGTTCCTAGTCCATAGCAAAAGGATTCAATCAACTGCGGTACATTCATCACATGAGAAAGAGCGCGACGGACTTTTACATCTGCAAACTTAGGCAAGCGCATATTGATGGCCATATAATCGTAGGAAAACAATGGCGGTGTATGTGTTGAGAACTTAGACGTAAAGCTTTCGGACTTACGTAAGTCCGTTACAAAATCTTTAGGCTGGATGCCGTGCATAGCATCCAATTTTTCTCCTTTCAGCGCCACCGTCGCTGTTGTCAAATCATTGATGCTTTCGAAAACTAATTCTTTAGGAAAAGCCTCAAACCAATGACTAACGTTGGAAAGGCTATGTCCCCACCAGTCTTCTTTTAAAGCCAAGACAACACGTTGGTTGGTTTCCCAACGATCCAACTTATAAGGCCCAGAACCAGAAACCACTTCACGTTGGTATTTGGAAGAGTTGAATTGCTCTGCAAATTTCTTGATTTTTTCGTTGGAGGCCAACTTAGGCGATTTGGATTTACTGTCTTCAAACAACTGCTTGATGGTAAATTCCTTCATCAAACCTTCAGGATCATAAATTTTATCTTGGATGATCTGAAGATCCGTGTAAGCCGATTCTAAAACATGGTAAGGCTCGGAATAGAGGAGAGAGAATTTTTTCGGATTTTCGGCATCTATGGTTATATCCATGATTTTATCGAAGTAAGGCTTGAGTGCTTTACTGTCTGTCTCAGGATTTTTGAGTACTTTCAGCGAAAAATCAACGTCATTTGCTGTAATAGGCGTCCCATCATCCCATTTAGCTTCTGGGCGAATTTCCATCAATACCGTCAACGATCCATCAGGATTATTAACAAAATCAGGGCGTTTCGCTAGCAAAATAGGTGTAATTTCATTTGTCCTATGGTTAACATTCAGTAAATACTGGTGTGTATAGTTATGTATCGTTCTAGCGCCATTATCATTAGCATTTATTGGCGTAAGTTCTTCGGGGTCAGAAAGAGCATGCATGACCACTCGGTCTTCGTAATTCGTATTACTACTGCTTTGCGTACCATCGCCTCCACAACTAGAAAGTAAAAAGCCCAAAACGGCAAATAGGGCAATAATAGGGAGTTTGTTAACCATGGTCATAAGAGTGTTTTTTGTTGAAAAATGTATTTTTTCTAAAATAAGCCTAAATTTAGAAAGAAATAATTGCTTTACAAAGCCATTATGCTGCAAGCTGCAAGTATATTGAAGGATTGGTAAATTAATGATCGTTTGTGCTTAGCCTAAGAAGAGGTGCTTTTTCATTTCCAAATGAATGAATATCGTCAAAAATCTAGACCGTAATCCTAGTAGTAACCCAACACACATAGGCCATGCTGCAAGTGTGCGTGAGAGTGTGAGAGTGCCTAAATAATTTGTTATCAGTACTAGAGTAGGTCTTTATTCCTTCAAGGGAATATCCTTGAAATGACGGTCTATTATTGTCGGGTTAATACATTAGATCTAAGTTTTTAAAAAGAACCACTTTCAGTCACCACTTGTTGTTTCTACAAAGAATTGTGAATTTATCTTTGAGTTTACTTCGAGAAGTAGGCCTTTGGTTGGTCTCAACTTCTGCGTTTTTTGGTGTAGAAAATAAAATGTAGATTTGGCGTTTTGGCGATTTTTAACCATATAAGCCATAAAAGAAAATATAAGCATAACGTGGCGTACTAGTGATTCTGTATGAGTTACGCTTTTATGATGTATGAGCCCCTCATGGCGTAAATTAGACTAGCCTTTAAGTCACCAAAAAAGTAGAGTACACTTAGTTTTTTCACCTAGTGTACTCTATAAAAAAAATCAACAATACCTTTGGCAAGTCATTAATTTGCTGCTACATTGACGACTTTAATGCCCGGTGCATGAAAACCTGGACGCACACCTGTCGCTTTCACATCACCTAATTTCTTGTTAAAGGCTAAGCGATTTTTAACAGCAGATAGGAAGATATAAGGCGCCTCATCATCAATGATTTTTTGTAATTCCTTATAGTAGCCAATTCTAGTAGCTTCATCCAATTCTTGGCCTAACTTTTCGATAAGGTCATCACTACGCCCCGTTCCAAAGCTGACATAATTATTGCCACCTTTTTGAGAAT
The DNA here is from genome assembly GCA_020631545.1 of Saprospiraceae bacterium. Lineage (GTDB taxonomy): Bacteria > Bacteroidota > Bacteroidia > Chitinophagales > Saprospiraceae > JAHDHB01. The sequence goes on from JAHDHB010000334.1 coordinate 5,897, forward strand.
CAGTATGCCAAAGTTGTTTGGGGTCAGACTCTAGCGGAGAAGAGCCCCAAGCACTTATATACATATCGAACTTATGATTTTTTAAATTCTGAAGCATAACTGAAAACTCCATCGCTCTAGGTTTGATTTCAATGCCTAGTGGACGTGCAAACTCCTTGAACATCAAGACTCCTTTTTCACTATTTTTGGCAACATTAGGGTATTGCATTTCGATAGAAAGCTCTACAAGATCACCATCGACCGTATTATCCAGTATCCCGTTGCCGTTCGAATCTTTCCAACCCGCTTCGGCCAATAAGGCTCGTGCTTTCTCCAAGTCTTGCTTATAGAGCTCTAAATCCGTGTTAATGAATTTTTTCTTTGAAGGATGGATAAAAGTCGTTACTCGTTCAGCAAGACCATTGTAGACCGTTTTGTTCAACTTTTCTACATTCATAATATGACGAAAAGCCTTCCTCGTCAATACATTTTCAAACTTAGGGTTTTTCATATTCATCCCCATATACACATATAAAAACTGTGTTGGCGTAGCTGTATTGAACCGTTTATTAAAGTCATCTGATTTGCGTAAATCCTCCACGAATGTCCTAGGATCAATTTTCATCATCAAATCAATTTTTTCCGATTTTAAAGCCACCACAGCCGTTGTCGGATCATTGATAATCTCATAAACAATCTCCTTAGGATATGCTTCAAACCAAGGATTAACATCTTTCAATTGATGTCCATACCAGTTGTCTTTCCGTTTTAGGACTACCCGCTGACTGGTCTCCCAACGTTCGAAAGCATAAGGCCCAGAACCGGCTGCAACTTCTCGTTGAAACTTAGGCGCATTAAAAGATTCTGCAAATTTGAGGAGTTTCTCGTCTTTTTCGAGCGCTTCGTTATTAGCAGTCAACTGTTTTACGGTGTAATCTTTTAACAGACCTTCTGGATCATAAACATAAGCGGGAAGAATTTGAAAGTCTGTCAAGGCAGATTCCATAAGCATATAAGGTCTTTTGCACATAAAAGAAAACTTAGCCGGATTCTCTGGATCGATGATTATATCTTCAATAAAATCAAGGTAAATCCTTCTAGAGCTGTTGTCAACTTTAGGGCAATTCATTACTTTTAGACTAAAAGCAACATCTTCCGCCAAAATCTTTTCACCGTTGTCCCATTTTAATTCAGGGCGCAACTCAAAGTCCATTTTCACCTTACCACCATCCAATATACTGATGGTTGGGCGGTCTTTGGCGACTACAGGCACGAGTTCGTAGGAGAACATGTCCAATTGCAGTAAGCATTGGTACAGTTTCTCAGCAATAATTATAGCATTTCCTTCGCTAGTATTATAAGGGTTTAGTGTTTCAGGTTCATTGCTCATGTAGCGCATCAGCTTCCCTTCTTTATCCATTGTTGTTCCTTCTTCCTCTATATTAGAATCCGATGGACACCCTGTAAATAAAAAAAGTCCAGCTAGCAATAAACAATTCAATATCAATGCTCTTTTGTTCATGTTTAAATGGTTAATGCGTAGTTTGAAAAATTAGATTTTAGGCTTCTATCCTAAAATTAGAAGACTAAATTCAATAAAAAAAGATTAGTAGTAATAGCAGGATAGTGGTTTCACTCTACTTAGAGGCAAAAATACGCAGATTTTCAAGTTTAAGGTGTAAAATAAACATAATCTAATAAGAATCGTAATTATTTGGAAGAGAACCCATAATATTTTCAAGTAATAGCACAGAAAACTCTTGGCTACTTGGGAAATATGGAACGTGGGAAAAATCGACCTGTACAAGCTTCTAAAGCACAT